>NZ_JAACGG010000063.1:0-19719 GCF_022810525.1 Candidatus Cardinium sp. cByotN1 | reverse complement strand
TAAGCCATAGTGGTGAACAGAAACAGCTGTTTTTCTATTTCAACTGTAAGGTGTAATTTCTGATCGCAATTATTTTACAAGGGGCGTTTTTATACGTAGACCTACCATAGGGCTAAATGGATACATTTTTTCAGCTAATCTCATGGTCTGTCCACACCATTAGTAAATAATGCCTTACGGCTTAGATCTACCAATGGTGGTCATCCTTAAATGGAGCAATTGCGTGAACAGGCACCGCTATTAGTGACCTAAACGACACATACGATAATGCGCTTTTAGCAACTACTAAAGGTAGCTTCAAGTGCATAAATTAAATCTTGCACATCTTCAATGCCACAAGATACACGTACAAAACCACCCGTAATACCAATCGATTTTAGTTGGCTTGCATCCATTGCTCCATTAGACATTACGGTAGGATAAGAGATCAAACTCTCTACACCACCTAAATTGGCGCCAAAACTCCATGGACGACGCAATTCCTTCATAAATTTTTTACTTGCATCAGCTCCTCCTTTTAAGATAAAGTATAGCATACCACCATGCAGTCCATTTTTATGTTGTTTATCTGCTAATGATTTTTGTGAAAAAGAAGCCAAGCCTGGATACCCCACCTCTTCTACCTGAGCATGTGCCTCTAAAAATGTAGCAATCTTTGCTGCATTTTGGGACTGTTCTCGTATGCGCAAGTGCATGGTTTTAATCGATTGTAAGGTAAAAAAAGCGACCATAGGACTCATAATACTCCCATGCCTATTTCTATAAGAAAAAATTTGAGGGCCATCTTCTGCAGAGGCACAAGCTACTGCACCACCAATGGTTATATTATGTCCGTCATAGTATTTAGTTGTAGATTGAATGACTATATCGGCACCAAGTGTTAAGGGACAAATGACCATAGGAGAGGCTAGCGTACTATCACAAACATGTCTGGCACCTACTTGGTGGGCCAAGCCACTAACTGCAACCAAATCGGTTAAAGAAAGGGTAGGATTAGTCGGATATTCGGAAAAAATTAATTTAGTATTGGACTGTATAGCCCCTTCTACCTCAGACAGATTACTAAAGTCTACAAAAGAAAATGTCACACCAAGCTGACCAAAAAGCTCACGTGCTACCTCTTGTGTAGTGCTGTAACAACCATTTGAGAGTATACAATGGTCCCCATGACGCAAAAAAGTGGCCATGGTAGTAACAATAGCAGCCATCCCTGAACTGAAACAATAAGCGGCTTGTGCTTTTTCTAAAGTAGCAATCTTAGCCTCAAGTACTGAAACAGTAGGGTTTCTGGATCCAGAATAAGAATGCCCTTTTGCTAAATAAGTTTCAATTGAGTCTTGTACAAATACAGATGATTGAAAAATAGGTGTAAGGATAGCACCTGTATGTGGTTCCGGACTTACACCAGCATGTACTAATTCAGTCGCTACTTGTAAGTGGCTACTAGCCCATGTATGGGTGCCAATAGAGGAAGGTGATAATGAATTAGACATAGAAAAAAGATCAAATAAAACAAAAAAGAACAATACAGACTAGCCCATTTTTTCTACTATTCCCCGCAAATTAAAAAAATAGCTTGGAAAAGAAAAGTAAGCACGCTCCCATGAAAAATGTAAGGGACTAGAGATAAAGTCATTGAGAATATTTAAATTTAGCCATTACACTTTTTGATTGCATATGAAAATTCATTCTGTTTCTCTTGTATCCAGTAATCCATCTTATAAAACATGCCCTCAAGAGACTAAGCCAGAGGTTGCGTTTATAGGTCGTTCAAATGTAGGCAAATCTTCTTTAATCAATGCACTTTTACAACGGAAACAATTGGCAAGGGTTTCTAAAATGCCTGGGAAAACGCAACTTATTCATCACTTTTTAGTTAACAACCAGGTTTATTTTGTAGATCTTCCAGGATATGGATGGGCACAAGTGGCTCATGCTACCAAACTAAAGTGGGAAAAAATGTTACGAGACTATCTGTTACATAGACCCAATATGGTTACCGTTTTTTTGTTAATTGATGCCAAAATTCCGCCTCAAGCCATTGACCTTGCTTACATGCGTTGGATGGGTGAACACCATATTCCTTTTTCGATTATCCTTACAAAAGCAGACAAAAAACATAAAACAGTAGCTCAAAAACATCATACAGCTCTAATGCATAGCTTGCAACAAGACTGGGCAACTATGCCCCCTATATTTATGATTTCTGCACACAATAGACTAGGCATAGAGCAGTTACTAGATTATATTAAATTAATTACCAAATAAAAATATAATTAACTATATCTATTCAGCCTCATAGCGTATCCATGCTTGTCTACCAAAATTTCTTAGTATACGCAAAGCTAATACCAAAAAGCGCCAGGTTAGCATCTTTGCTTTGCAAAGGTTGTTGATAAAGCTTGGCATGCATGTTATAAGCTTTGGTCACACGATAGGCAATTTCCCAATCATTGATAAAACGAGAGTACCTGCCCAAGGTACTGGAAAGTTTAAGACGTTCTGATAGCAATAGATAGCTTATTTTAATTTTTGTTTTTTGGAACATATTTTCTTCTTCATCTTTAGATTGATTAATGCCTAAATCAGTTTCTATCTCTAGGTTATCTTTGATTTTAGATACTAAGTTTTGTATTCTTTGAGAAACTAAGTCATTGATACTATTTCTTAATGCATCTCCCCTATCTATTGCTTGCTCATTATAGACCCTTTTAGCTATTAAAAGACTTAAAATCTGCTTATTTAGATAATTTTTATCTAGTAATGCTTTTGAGGCACATGCTTCTAAGGCACTATTGAGTTCAAAATCCATGCTTTTTACTGGGAAAAAAAGTTGATAAGCAATATGTGGATGGGCTAATCTACCATAGGCAGAAAGGCAAATTTCCACTGGAATAGGGCGCTTATCATTAGTTTGAGGATAGAGTTCTGCTATAGAAGCCGTTTGTCTGTAGCATGCTTCAATATGCGCAATTCCTTCTTGGGGATAACCATTAAAATTCACCTGGCTATTGGCAGCAATGGTAAATGTTTTTTGAATTAAGTTATAAACAGAAACCGTGTAAGTACCACTTTGAAAAAGATAATTGCCCATTACGTATGGTTTGCGATTGGTACCTACTTCTAACTGAATGTTGCCAGTTCCTTGCCCTTGTAAGACATCATTCATATCGTTATGAGACGAACCAAATACTACTTGAGTCTTTATAGTAGGTAGTATGACTAGGTCAAGCACCAATTTAATAGCTGGGTCATTTTCATCTTTAGCTACCCTATATGGCTGCTCTTTGCACTCCTTGTTATAGACAAACTGCACCAGTTTGGTTGTGTTATCTAAATTTTCTTTATCGTGTGCCACAATCGTACAAAGTCCTTTATCAGCTGTAATCTGCATTTTAAGTAATAGATCATAGATAGAACCCTCCATTTGCAAAGCGCCACTAGCATATAGGTCGCCATAAAAGTCAGCGTTATCCATGCGGGTGGTATGTAGTAGATGAAATGTTGCCATGCGCCCTGAAAGCATTACAGGAAAGCTATTTTGCATGGCAATATAGCCAGATAAATGAGCATGTCCCGATCTACCATCCCGAAGATGAAGTTGTTTAACATATAAGTAATTGTCTTGGAGTTTAATTTTTCCATTTGCTTGGTAGGAGGTGTTTAAGTAGTTAATTGTCAGTTTTCCTTTATCTATTATTCCTTTACCATTTACCTTGGGTGCATTTAAACTACCGGTTAGCTGAAACTGTCCACTTAATTTTCCAGTTATATCAGAACAAACAGAGGCAAAGAAAAGATTGAGTAGATCTAGGTCCATTTGGTTAAATATAGTAGTGATGGCCAAGTTATCAGAGGGTTTCATAAAATGATAGGAACCATTGAGCTTTAAAAGTTGCTGCTCTGCCTTTTGGAGACTACCTTCTAACACCAACTTATTTTCTAATAGATTGCAATCTACCTTGGTACTAAAAGTACCTACATTATAGCCCTGAATGGTAGCATCTTTTAAAGATAGCAAGCCAGTTGCTATGATCTGACCTTTTCGACGATGGGCCACTAACCTAGTATCTATTATACCTTTACACGGGCCTGCTGGTGAAGCATAATCTAATACAAGATGGTCTATAGTGCAGTGTAAAGGATCTTTTGTTGCCGATTGAGTCAATTTACCACCAATAGAAATAGACTCCTGACCACTCGTTATAGATAGATTACCAATGGCTATAACTGCTTTAGAAATACAACTGGTACCCTCCATTGCTATGGCCCATATTTTCCCTTTAGTGGTTAGCCTAGAAGGCAGTAGATCAATATATACTGCCTGATCCATCAGAAGCCCTGAACAGGCTATAGACAAGTGGTTATCATGGTTGGATAATTTTTTTGAAAAAGTAAAATTATGCTTATCCATAAAAAATTGCAAGGATAAATGATCTGTTTGAAATAGCTGGTGCCAATCTTGCTTATCGGAAGAAATAGCCAACTCAACCAATCGCTTTTTACCATTCATCAGATGGCCCATATTTAATTTGATTGTAACATTTTTCATGTTACACTTCTTAAAACAGAGAGCTGATGCCATAGGTAGATCTAAGGAAAAATGATAATCTGTATCGTAAGCAAAATGACCTGAAAAAGTTGTAGCAGAAGCTATATAGCTGTCATTAGAAAACCAGTTTAAGATTGGCCATACCTTTTTGCAGTTGATGGCATAATCTAGATGAAAAGGCGCAGGTATAGCAATCTGTTCTACTGGATTTTTAAATCCTTTAATCAAGTACTTTATATGCTCGAACAAGTCGCCGATGTTAAATAACCCTTGTATGCTACAATCTACAAGTGGAGAAGTAAGGGTTAACAACTCTTGCCCCCCCTCCTCTTGGAGGTTGATGGCAAGTTGTTTGCAGACCACTTTTTTTGCCAAACCCTGTAGGTTACATCTATTGAAGATAACTACTCCTCTTGGAGATTTATTTAAAATATTTTTGATTTTTAATGAAAAATGTGTACTAACTAGCAAAGGATTTGCTACAATACCAAGCTTTTCTAGATGGGCTTGTTCTATAGTACCGTGGGCCTTTAAACTTTGTTCACCGGCCATATGATAACTGCCTGCTAAGGCTAACTTTGCACTGGGATCTTTGCTATGTAGCTGAAAGGTCGCCCTAGCATTGGCCATGATGCAGGAGGCTTCTACTGCTTTATAGCTATAGCCACTCGTCTTGATGTCTGTTAAATGGGCCACTACTTCTAGCTTATTCAGATGGTCTCCTTGCACTTTTAAATCAACTCTCCCAGAAAGGGATCGAATAGGCAGTATGGGTAGGATGGCATCTATGGCTACCCCATGCAAGGTGAGGTAACCCGTTACATCTTGATTCGGTTTACCTAGATGATGCAAGTTTAGGTCTATTTGTACAGTACCTAGCTTAGATCTCTGATTAGATCTCTTTAGCAGCTCGATTGCTAATGGCCATTTTGCTGTCGAAGCTTTTCGATGCTCCTGAAATAGACGCAATACATTTGCGTGTGTTGGGCTGTTCAACTCCGCTTCTCCTAAGAATAATTCATCACCAATAACGCTGGCAGGCGGTCTATTGGTTATAATCTGTCCCGTTAATCTAGCTTTTTGGGCATTTCCCACAAAGGCAGCATTAGTTATATCAACATATCCGAATCCTAATTTATTAAAATATACTGATGGTTTTTTAGGGAGATCGCCCATATAAACCTTAGCCGTTTTTACTAAAAAATCTGCATGGACGCCATCATAAGAACCTGTACTCTGAATACAGCTATTTGATGCACCAAAAACTAGCTGACAATTTTGCCATTTCATGGCCTGTGGACTTAAGGAAAAGACCCCATCTAATTTATATAAGATATGGGGACCCTTAAAAAAGTCTGAAAACTTACTTAACTCAATCGAAGATAGCACTGTTGTATGCAATACTGCATCCAATTCAATATTTTCTTGGTCAGCGAAAATGGAAAATTGTTTGGTATGCTTGAGTATAAAATCGCCCTGTAGGTTACTATATTTTGTAACCAAATGACATTTTTTTAGCATAATAGACTGATCACCAATAGTAAAATGGGCCATCAAGTTTTTTAACGAGAGAGGGATACCATTTATCTCTTGGTAAGAGAGTGTAGTTAAGTGGCCTGAATGATGATCTGCAAAAGAGCGAAAATGGCTTATACCTAAGGCTATATTTTTTACGCTAATCGTTTGTTGTTTTATGGGATTATGGTAGTATAAATTAATGTCATTTAATTGAATGGTATCTATAGATAGATCTGTATTGGTTGCTGGTATAAAAGGTAAAATGACCTTGGTATAAAAGGTGGAAATATTTAACCCTTGCTCAACATGCTTTTCGAGATGAACAACGCCACCCACCACTGAAAGAGAATGAATAATATTAGATCCTAACAAGCATAGATCTAATAAATTAAGCTTACCCTTACATAGATGAATAGCAAATAAAGGATTACCCTGAGGATCTCTAACCTCTACACCCGCCAATTTAACCTGGCGTAACCAGGTTAAACGCAGGGCATCACATTTAATTTGGTAATGAGTGGTTTGATGCAGATACGTGCATAAACTACTAAGCAATCTTTGCTGAACCGGAGGCAGGTGTAATAGGCCCAATATGGTTACTAATAGTATGACTACAGCACATAATAAATTCCTAAATAGCTTTAGATACCATCTTTGCATGGCATAAAAAGGCTGTTTTATCTTTTTCAAAACAAGTGAGGTAATACGATAATAATGCAATTATAAGATTAATTAAGGCTAGGTGCAATCTTTTACCTACCAAGCCCTTGCATGTCTCACACACGCTTACCTCACCAATGCAATTTTTATAACCGATTGTATAGCATGCTATGCAATCAGCAACACCTACCTTATATAGCTCTTTTAGTATCAGCACTAGCCCTAATAGCATCAAACGTAGGATGATTAAACCTTGCGTGCTTTATTTTTTTCCAATCAGATGTAAAAGGAGGCATCTCCGGACACCTTAAACCAAGAAAATTATAAGGGTAAGGGCAAGGGTAAAAGCAAGGGCAAGATTGAGCGTCAACAAACAAAAAAAACATCAAAAATTTTGACGCTGTGTGTAGTGCATTCGATTGTGGCATCCAGTAATTACTTTGTGGACGTATTGGACCTGAGCCTAATAATTGTTTTGTATGAACACAGGAAGAGAAAGTATAAAAAATGAATAGCCAGGTGAATAGGCTCACACTAGTATAGGTATATTTTTTTTTCATGGTATTGCTATTTAATGATGGTATAATTAAGGTTAACCAGTAAGTGGCCAAGTGACATCTACATGTGCCATCAAAACAAGTAATCTATCCTAGGTTATTTAGGTAATTGGATGATACCTGTTCCAACTCTTACACAACTTCTAGAAAGGCGGAGTTACTAGGATTAAACTGGGCTAAAGCTGAGTTGAGTTTAATGTTTGGTTCCATTCATATAGTTGTACTAGTATAATACTATCATTAACGAATGGTTGGCCTGGTTGAGATGCTACTGTTTGATTAAGCATAGAAGTGTTAGTCTGCATAGCAACCATACCAGATAACCTGCTTTGGCGAAACATGATCCAAAGTGGGAAAAAAGTCACCCATGCTATCCCTATTAGCATGGGTACAAATTTTATTAAACAGTCACTAACTCTTCTTTCTGGTTGATCAAACGGACCATTTCGTTGCTGCTGATGCATCTCTAATGATTCTCTTCTATGCAGGCAAGACAGACAAGAAGATAAGGTATATAGGCTAAACAGCCCGATAAATAGACTAAGTCTAGCGCATGTGTATTTTTTGTTCATAGTATTGATATTGAATTGTATGCTATAAAATGACCATTCAGCAGAAGACTTTTAGGTAATACCCTAAATAATTTCCTTATAAGGTATTCGTATTGATCCAACCTGCCTAAATGTTTAATAAGGCAAAAAAGAAACCTTAATAGAGTAATGACAACAAGATACTTGCTTTTTATTCTCATTTGTTACATTACAAAAAAATAATAATAAATCCAAAAAAAATAAATCAATAATTAAAAAACCTTACAAAAAACGGTTAAATGTTATCTATTGAGCAATATAAACCAGCATACCAATGCTAAGAAAGTAAATATGATTATGCTTTTTACCCAAGGCTTGATTTTTAGGGCTACTTTTTGACTAAGCAAAAAATAATTTTAAAAATTCATGTTTTAACAATGCCGTGAACATCCCTCCCAAGTGGACTTGTATTATTATATAAATTTACATACTATCTATTGTGGATAAGTTATACAAAGCATAAGCCCTACTAACCTTAAATATGATCTATTCAAGCTTTCATAAATCCATAAATTTATATTGTAAATCATTATAATAATAGAGAGAAAGAGAACATGAAAACAAAAAAAAACAAAACTATAAAAATCTTAGCAACGAATTTCCGTTCATTGTATGGTACTTTTTTAGTCTTAGCTGGCTCGAGTTTCTGTAACCCCAAAAAAGAGATAAAATCATGTAGTTCATTACAGCAGAAATATGAAAGTGAAGGCGTAGAAAATCCAAGCTATATTCTTGATCAAGATGAAAAAGAGGAAGATACAACAGAGAAAAAGGCAAAAGAGGAAGATACAACAGAAGAAGAGATAAAAGAGAAAGAGGTAAAAGAGAAAGAGGTAAAAGAGAACGCTAACGCTAAACATAGATTAGAGCAAACAACATCGCCGCAAACCAATGTGCAACCCAAAGCCTCAAGAACAGAACAAGGCCCAGCAACAAGTGAACCACCCATAGCAGGTAGTAATAAACCAAACCAATCAGATGCTATAGTAAAAAATGTCACAAGTATTGACACTAAACCTGGCAATAAGTTAGCCAAACCAAGATTAGACCAGACAAACGAAAACAAAAAGGGGAACAGCGAAAATATAATAACAGGCAATCAGGAGAAAAATAGGGAAATAACCTACAATCTCGAAGTTGATAAGGGGCAATTAACAAAACGTAAAAATAAAAGTACAAGCACAAGAGACAATAACGAAAATAAGGAAAATAAAACAAATACGAAAAGAAAGATCGACCAAGTAGCTGAAAGTTCTAATGACTTAAAAAAAACAGAAACGTTACAAAATCATAGTCCATTATCATGTATAAATGCTCCAAATCAACTTTCAAATGGCTTGTCATCTCAAGGTATTCGGCGAAATATGAAACATAGAATAAAAAAATTAAAAGAGGGAATAGATATTTTAATTAAAAACATAAAAAATCTAAGAAAAAATAAGGAAGTGTCTCTAGTCTTGCAGGCAATAGAAAAAGAGCTACAAGACCTTAAAATCGTAGGGGAAACAGTAACAATAGAGGAGGAACTGCAAGGTACAAAAGTGGCGCTAAGCCTAATAAATGCAAAATTAAAATCTGCGAAAAAAGAAAAAAGTCAAGATATAAGCGAGCATGAGGCAAGGCTTACTAAATTTGAAATCAATTATAATGAGATTAAAGATCAAATAGCTAAACACTCAATGGCGTCAACTTAAGGGTGGTCACCATTGCTTGAACAGATACATGCTTTGAACAGGTACAAAAATTAGGCTTAGCTTACCAGCAAGCTAAGCCTAATCAGGAATAAATATGAGACCTCTTTCAAAACTTACTTTTACATTACAGTTTTGGTGTCAAAACTTGTCTATACTACTCAAATACATTAAGTATCTTGCAGCGCTTGACTATGCTTTTTCCAAAAATGGCTTATGGCAAATAGATTTTGCAAAAGGTCTATTATAAAAAGCACTAATGGAGTTCTATTTCTTCTTCATTTTGGTTGATAAGCTTATAATCTGTTACTGCCATTGAAGAATCTTCAACCAATGTAACCCACCTACCATATTTTAGGAACCATCTAAATCGTTTAGAGATGAAATTTTTGGTAAAATAGGCATACAGATAAGGATGTACTAAAAGGCTTATACCTTTTTCGTTCTGATTCATCAAAACAAGGCGCAAGTTTTCTTCAATTCTTTCTGAAACCAATATAGAAGCATCGATCTTTCCTGTACCATTACAAGATGGGCAAAGTTCTCTTGTAGCTACATTCATTTCTGGTCGCACCCGCTGCCTTGTAATTTGCATGATGCTAAACTTAGACAATGGCAAAACAGAAGTTTTAGCACGATCTTCTTTCATCAACTCTTTCATTTTTTGATAAAGGAGCTTGCGATCTTCTATATCCTTAATGTCAATAAAGTCCACTACGATAATCCCTCCCATATCACGCAACCGCAACTGCCGTGCAATTTCTTT
This sequence comes from Candidatus Cardinium sp. cByotN1, assembly GCF_022810525.1. Lineage (NCBI taxonomy): Bacteria > Pseudomonadati > Bacteroidota > Cytophagia > Cytophagales > Amoebophilaceae > Candidatus Cardinium > Candidatus Cardinium sp. cByotN1. Next base: position 9,385 of record NZ_JAACGG010000063.1, on the reverse strand, counting down.
TGCGGCAGCCAAATTGACATTTAAAGCCATTTTCCCTTGCCCTTCTTCATCTACAGCTCTATTACCGCTGTTTACATCAATCACATGCATAGCTTCGGTATGCTCAATGACTAAATACCCGCCTCCTTCTATACCAACTGTTTGACCAAAGAGGGTTTTTAGCTGCCGCTCTATGCCGAGCTGTTCAAATAACTTGATCTTGCTTTGATGAAATTTAAGAATTTTCTCTTTGTCAGGCGCAATAGTATGTATGTATTGCTTTATTTCACTATAAAGGAGCTGATCATCTACAACAATGCTGTCGAAAGATTCATTGAGCATATCTCGCAAAATCGTATAAGCTCTGTTTACTTCCCCTATAATTTTTTCCCCAGGCAATGCCGTAACTAGTTGCTCCATCCCATTTTTCCACTTATCGATAAGATCTCTTAGGTCTCTATCTAATGTGGCTACATCGATGCCTTTGGCCACAGTACGCACAATTACACCAAAGTTTTTAGGCTTAATAGAAGCGATTAAACGGTGTAGTCGATCTCGTTCTTCGGCATTGGTAATCTTTTTAGAAATACTAATCGTATCCACAAAGGGTATAAGTATCATATAACGACCAGGTAAGGTCAACTCGGAAGCTATACGAGGCCCTTTAGTTGAAATAGGCTCTTTTACAATTTGAACCAATACCTCTTGCCCTTTGGCCAGTAGATCTCCAATTTTACCAAGTTTATCTATGGGTGGCTCAACTACAAAGTCAACTAGATTTTTTATGTTGCCTTGTTGATGCCTAACAAATTGAATGGCTTTCTTAAGAGAATTGAATTGCGGACCAAGATCCAAATAATGCAAGAAAGCATCTTTTTTGTATCCTACATCTACAAAACTGGCATTTAAACTAGGTACAACTTTTTTAATAGTACCCAAATAAATATCTCCTACCTTAAATTTATTATCTTCTTTTTCTACCTGATATTCAAAAAGATCTCCATCCTTTAACAGTGCTATTCTACAATTATCATCCATACTATTAATTATTAATTCGTTACCCACGCGCTCATTTTTGTTTACGTTTTTACAGAAACCTAGGAAGCAATTAGTAGCATGTTGAATAAATAGTTAAGCAAAGCAGATAATAATGCTTCTTGGCACTTAAGTGCTATCTATTTTTCTTTTTATGTCTATTTAACCTAAGACGTTTTTTACGCTTATGTGTAGCTACTTTTTGTCTTTTTCTTTTCCTACCACAAGGCATTTTACTAAGATTTCGTAAGTTATATATATATACTACTCTAAATATTATAGAAAAACCTGCTTGCCTATTGTTCTGGTAGACAAGAGGATTCTATATTGTTTACGTTTGAAAATATAGTCCATTAACGTAACTAATGTGTCAGGCTTTGCTGAAAGCTCTATGCGATTTAGGCACTTGAGCATTGATTCCTCCAATTTACTGTTTTTTTCTTTAATTACATGCATATTGCTCATGATTCTAACACTATAGCGCCATTATCATGGCTACAAAAAGAGGTTACTGAGATGCTTTTATCGTTTTGTAGGATAAGTACCATTGTATTTGACCATAAATACTTATGCCTGCTAGAATCAGGTAATGCATACTTAGCATGATAGCCCCGGCTTGGTAACAAGCCAATAACATAGCTATATAGCGCAACAGAGCAATTACCCATCTTTCTAATTTTTTATGCGACATCAACCACTTGTCCATAAAACCAAAAGAAAAATAATAAGTATCCCCATATGATACTGCACGAACATATTTACCCATTATAAAGTGCCAACCAATCCCAACCAACATACTAATAGCGGTAATAGAGGCAAGTGTCTTATGAGATGTCCTACTCACTTGTACAGGTTTTCGATAAGTGGTGCCTTTCCATCTCAGGTAGGCATATAGATTAAAGAATATAAAAATAATGCTATAGATTACTTTGCCATAAAGCGATCTAACCGAATAGATGTAAATATTTGCACAAGCAATAGGAAAAGCCAAAATTTTACTCCAAATATTTTGGCGTGTTTCTAAAAAATGGGCCAAAAAGGATACGACTACTACGATAAATTCCAATAAACTTTGTGCATCATGGATAAGCCACTTTACTGCACTGATAATAGTTTCCAAAAGTTGATGGATCATTGTATATAAAAAGTAATGAAATGGAAATTAAGACATATAATCAATCTTTGATCATGTCAATAGACTTTTTTCGAAATGCGCTGCCAGCCAAGCCTAATGGTCTGTCTGGATCGGTTGTTTAGGTTCAAGTTGGTTACCATTTGGTTTGAGTTGCCTATTAGATTGTGTGTGAATTTTACCTATTAATTCATACACCTCTCGAAAAGGTCTTTCAGACAAAGCTTTAATAATTACATTTACCTCTTCGATATCTAACCTGAGTGCTATTGTATTGGGTTGCATATGCTTACGAGTTGCTTAAATTTTAAGATTAACAATAATGTATGTTTGAGTTGTATAACAAAGATTTCTTCTTTAAAAAGGGTAGCCAATGTTCAAGGTAAAAACCGGTTGTAGCTTTTGTTCCCTGTTGCCAGAAGGCTTATGTAATGGAAAAGCCAGATCTCCACAGAGTACAAAGGTATTGTAAAAATTTAATCTTAATCCAAAACCACCTCCTACAGCAAAGGCTTTGTAGAATTTATGAAAATAAAACTTCATTTTGGGATCTGCCTCTTTGGATAACTGCCACGTGTTACCGATATCAAGGAAAAGTGCCCCCTCTAGATAACCAATTAATTTTCGACGTAGTTCTATGTTACCTAACAAGAGCAAATCACCTTTTTGTTGATCCTTGTTATCTTTCTCTACTTCGTAGACACCAGGACCAATTACTCCCCTATCCCAAGCCCGTACGCTACCATGCCCCCCTAGAGCATATTGCTTATCTGGATGAATGGTATCTGCTGATTGGTAGCCGCTAACAATACCTAATTTAGCTTGGCAAGCTAGTGTAGTATAGGCTGTAAGGTTAAAAGCATGCCGATACCCTATATCAAACTTAATATATCTATATAATTGTAAATACTTAGGTAACATTTGCTTAGAAGCAAGAAGGTGTTCAAACAATCCTCCATGCTCCATGCCTATTGCAACCATCCATCGGTATCTGTCTAATGAATATAAATATAAGCCAGGATTAGCCGCTCTTATAGTAGCTGTGTATCCTATGCTAGTCAAAAAAGAGGGGGAACTTGGTTTTACTTTAAGCTTATCTATTTTTATTGGATCTATGGTTTGAGGGTAATCAAATACTATTTTGATAGGTGTCAATTGATAGGCAATATATTGACTAGACCAATCATAGTTTAATGCAGTATCTATTTTTTGGCTACTGTAAATAGGATTTTTGGTAAAACTATAACCGAAATCAATGGTGGTACTTGGACTAAAGGTTTCCAATATCAGATTGGCTCTTTTAGGTAACCAGAGCATAAAACGCGGTATGGTAAACTTACCACGTAATCCATATGCCATATGTTGGGAACTATGATGCGATGTGGCTGCTATTAAATCCTCTCTCAGCGCCACACTTGCTTCTATATTGAGTATACCTAGCCCACCCACTCGCCTTATAGTAGGGATTAACTTCATAGTAGGGCGGAGCCGCTTAAGATTTAAGTTAATAGACTCCAAACCAAGTTCCGTTTGGAGCCTTAGGCGCTCATAAGGCTTTGCATGAATATAAATGACCAACTGGTCTGCTTCTATTTTGGGTAAAATCGCAATAGACTCAAATGTAGCAATCCGATAGAGCCGTTCATAGGTTTCTAGAATTTTACTTTTATTATAAAAATCACCAGGCCTCAACGGTATTTTGCTTGCCAGATCATCTAACGGATATCCATCAGATGGAATCAAAAAATCAAGATCTTGACATACTTTTGTTTGCAGATACGTAACACTTGATTGATGGTCTTTTTGGTTGGTCAGATCTACCACAACACGACCTATTTTTGTTTTATGGTAGGCTTCTGTAGCATCAGGTATGCCTACTATAGTAGTAACCGCTATGGTGTGATCATCCGGTGATACATCGGCTTTAAAGTAAACATACTGCTCATCAAATTCAAAATAGCCATTATCAGATAATAAGTTTATAATGCGCTCTTGTTCATTGATAAAATCTTGGTATTGATAGGGACGACCTACCTTGATAAAGCTTTCTCCACTATGACTTACTAATAAGTTTTTTATTGCTTTACAAGCTATTTGTAGATTTATTGAAGCAATTTTATATAGACTTTTTTGCTTTATGTAATAGGAAACCTGTACTTTTTTATTTTGAAGATCAGTTTTACTGGTTACTTCAGCATCTAAATATCCTTTGGAATGGAGGTAGTTTAAAAATATTTTTTCATTATGTTGCACATAAGTGGGGTTATAGTATAGAGGTTTGGCACCCATGCGCATTAAACGGTTACCATTTGCCGCTATATTTTGTTTGCGTTTAATAAGTCTATCGCGCTTGGCAGTTAACCTAATTTTTTCTTTTTCATTGGTTGCTTGACTGATTCGGTAGTCATAAGTTGCCTTAATGGAGGCTATTTCATTATTGATTTTTTCAAGATTGAAATATTTTTTTCCCCACTGATAGAGCCATTTGTCAATGGGCATTCCTAAAAAAGTAGCACCTGGTTGGTAGATAGAATGTTTTTGCAATGCTTTTTTATGGGCATTGTTTAGACCTATAATAACCTCTTTAATTGGTAAAGCTTCATGCGTGATGGCCTGTAAGCTACTCCCATAAATGGATAGCAGCAGGTGTATAATAAATGGTATAATAGCTTTCTTCTTGCCTAAGAAATACGTTTTCAACTTTTTATATTAAAATTTAGCTTTTAACAGGGAGTTGCAAGCGGACAATAAAAATACGAGATAGCATAGAACCATTTGTAGCTTTTTTACAAAGCACAAAAAGCCTAATGTCATATCAAATAAATGTAGTATGTTTGACCAAAGTATTGCTACAACAGCTGCTGAATAGATGCTCATTCAAGTACTAAAAGATCTAGGCCATTTTTATTTTTTAAACCTATAGACTATGACCGATAATACAGAAAAATTAAAAGCGCTACAAGTCACCATTGACAAGTTAGAAAAAACATATGGCCGTGGAGCGGTTATGCGGTTAAGCGACAATCATGTAGTAGATATTCCGGTTATTCCAACAGGCTCTCTCGGTTTAGACTTAGCCCTAGGAGTAGGTGGTATACCCCGTGGCAGAATTATTGAAATTTATGGACCAGAGTCTTCTGGAAAAACAACACTTTCTTTGCATTGCATTGCAGAAGCACAAAAAAAGGGTGGTTTAGCAGCTTTTATTGATGCAGAGCATGCCTTTGATAAAAGCTATGCGGAACGTTTGGGTATAGACACAGAAAACTTGCTTATTGCACAGCCAGACGATGGAGAACAAGCCTTGGAAATAGCGGAACATCTGATTCGCTCTGGCAGCATAGATATTTTAGTCATTGACTCTGTAGCAGCCTTAGTCCCTCGTAGTGAATTAGAAGGCGATATGGGTGATAGCAAAATGGGATTACAGGCACGTTTGATGTCGCAAGCCTTGCGTAAACTGACTGGAACAATTAATAAGACAGGGTGCTCCTGCATCTTCATTAACCAACTTAGAGAAAAAATTGGTGTGATGTTTGGCAATCCAGAAACCACTACAGGCGGCAATGCATTAAAGTTCTATGCCTCTGTTCGCTTGGATATTCGCAGTGTAACCTCCTTAAAAGAGAGTGATGGAACCGTATCAGGCAAACGCACACGGGTTAAGATTGTAAAAAACAAAGTAGCACCTCCTTTCAGAGTGGTTGAATTTGATATTGTCTATGGGGAGGGGATTTCTAAAGTGGGGGAACTCATTGATATTGGAGTAGAATTGGGTATAGTCAAAAAAGCAGGTTCTTGGTTTTCCTATGAAGAGCAAAAACTTGCCCAAGGAAGAGAAGCCAGTAAAGAAGTGCTAAACGACCATCCAGACCTTTTTCACAAACTAGAAGCAGCTATTAAAGAAAAAATTGCCCACACTATGTCAAAAACATAGTTAAATATATTGATTTTCAATTTTTTGCTTGGCTTTGTATTAGTTTTTAACTAGATTTGCAAAAGCAAAGTCAGTAAATGTAGGGTAGATTACCGTGCATTAAAGAGGCTTTGTTTAGCTTAGAGGTAAGCAGCTTCCTATTACGGCTTACTAGCGATTATATCGCATAGCGTTAAACCTAGACAACTAAACACAAACAATTGAAAATCAATATAAATAATATGAAAATAACAAAAATATATGCGCGTTCTAAAGCCAGTCTACTGGTTGGCTTATTAAGCTTGCATACATTATCTTCTTGTGTAAACACAAGGCAAGCGTTGGGTATGGGCGATAAGATCGAGATGCAAATCACGGCTCCATTAGTTGGCCATAATGGCGGCCAATCCTCCGAACAAAACGCTTCAAATGCCTCAAACAATGATACAAGAACGCTGCTTGACAAACACCAATCTGGTGAGTGTGATGGTAAACCTGATTGTCCTTATTGTTATTCCGCCTCGGAATCGATCTGGGACCAAACCGAAAGCATACGAAAGTGGATATTTTGGACGTGTATATTAGGTGGCTCCATAACACCATTCGCATATTGGATGATAAACGAGTTATTACCTAAAGAATCATATCCTACTACACTGAGCAACTCAACGTTCACCATGGGCGGAGGCAACGTAACGGAAACTACGCCTCCAGGATTAATAGGAGCAAGTACTGTAAATACAATAGATTTGCCTATAAACGAACTAGCGTTATGGTTATCCAATGGAGCTCCGGCTGTCAAGGCTTTCACAGCAGCAAGCAATATGTTGGCCACAACAGCAATCAATACGTTTTTCAAAGGAGCAGGTAATATGTTGGCCAAAGCAACAAGGAATACGTTTTTCAGCATTTTCCCCAACTTAGCAAGCAATAACGAAACTTCGACTATCTCAAATAAAGTTGAGCCTAAGGATGGTGCTACAACACAAGGTTATCCTAATGAAAGTATCCAGAAAAAAGGAAAAAAGTTCGCTGAGAAAGGACTCATAGTTAAAAATACAGATGATGGAAAGACGAAACTTCCTGTTCCGAACCAACCTGATTCTAATGGGCAATCTTCGTTGCTTGATTACATCAAGGGATTTAATGTCAAGGGACGTAATGAAATTAAGGTTATAGACGAGGCACTTCTATCTCATATTGACGCCTTGACTAGCTCTTTAATAAAAGTAAATGTTATAAAACATATGCTTAGGAAAAACATTATAAGTAAAGATGCAAAGGATAAAAACGGGACATCTATATTGTGCTATTTACAGTATTACTATAAGGCTTCGTTCAATGGTGTAAACCATTTAAAAGCAACAGAAAAGCACCCTATTGTGATAAACAAATTGGACGAGTATTATAAAACGTTCAATGAAGCGAATGCAAATCAGCGCAGTGGTAAAGCCTTTTACAAAAAGCAAAAACGCCCCTTGTAAAAAGTTGCGATCAGCAAGCAGAGCTTACAGCTGAAATAAAAAAACAGCCTGTTTGAAGCCCGCACAGCGGGCTAGTTCTGTTTTTCCAGCTGTAAGATTTGCTTGTAGCAGCTTTTTACCGAGGGCTTGATTTTTTGCTTACTTTTTTATCAAGAAAAAAGTAAGATAAAAACACCTTATTTACCACTGATTTGAACATGTACAGACAAAAATGTCTTCATGCAGGCTCAATTTTTACGATAAAATCTTTACAATTTTTTATTTCAAAGCTCTTAAATAACTCAATAAACAATGAAAACGATAAAAAATAAAATAGTAAAAAGTACAAGCATCTTAGCAAAAGCTCTATTGTCTGCTGCTTTATTGTTTTCAGTTGGATGCGGTCAAAATGGATGTAGTAAAAACAATTTTACAAAACCTAAACTAAGTCCAAATAGTGGTACAACAAACGGTACATCAACGACTAAACTATTAGATATAAGTACTAAAGATGACGATAATAAACCATTAGGTGACTTAAAACTTAGCGAAACTAAGCCTAAGGAGTTAAGCGGATCTGGTGACACAGTTCCGCGCAGTGAATCAACGCCATCATTGCCACTAGGTCCACCAGATACAAGTAGAAGCAAACCCATCCAAGAGATACCAAGCAAGCTATCGGATAGTACTCATCTAGTAACCAAGACGCACAATCACGATACAGGTGGCAAGACAGTACTTGGCTCGAATGCTACAAAAAAATCATCTAAAAATACACCAATAAACGATCTAAAGCTTTTAGAAAGCCAGTTACAGCATTCAATAGAAACGCTAGAAGATACACTAAATGAGATCCAAAAGATCAAAATTCAAGGTATAAAAAAGCAAATGCCTGGCCAAATAGAATATACAAATGATGTGGACGGACAAGCTACAGTGAACCAAGCTTTACAAAATATCAAAAAATTTAAAATTGATATAGCTAAACCTAAAGAAGAAAACAAAGAAAACAAAGAAAAGCTTTTCAAACAAAACCTTGAAGAACGGAAAAACCTGACAATTAAGCTGTACTCTTATATGAAGGATCCTAACATAGACCAAACCAGAAAAGAACAACATATGAAAGATATGAATGAGTATCTAATAGAACTCAATACTAAGGTCACAGCTGCTAAAAAATTACTTGGATGCTTGAGTATTAAACAAAAGCATGTCTTAAATCCGGCCATCTGGGTTTACAACCCTTGATAGCATAGCTTTTGGCTAACAGCCTTCTATAAGGGAATAACCGTGCAGTACATAAATGAAAACATGTGTTTCTACTGAAGCGCCATATTCCCTTATAGAAGGTCCTAATAGCCCCAAAAACCTATTCTATACTTATCTATGGAATATAAACAAGCAGATGTACACCACAAATGATAAACAAGACAGCAAATCTATATATTATATATATTTGTATCCGTTCACCCAATGGGGTCAACTTAAGATATATATTTAATTGATTAATAGATATAATGATATATAAAAACGCCCCTTGTAAAAAGGTACGATCAGAAAGCTCAGCTTACAGCAATTTTTTGCACAGGGCTTGATTTTTTGCTTACTTTTTTATCAAGAAAAAAGTAAGAGAAAAACATTTATAATCAAATAAAAAAAATAAAAAAATCCTTAAGTTGACACCATTGTCCGTTCACCACTGTGGCAGAAATTTGCTTTTCGGCCTGTTTCAGGCGTGATTTGTTTCCGTTCACCACTATGGCTTATGCTAGAAAAAAAAACGCGCCCTTTGAAAAAAGTGGCTGAAAGCGGAGTTTACAGATGAAAAGAAAAACAGTTGCCGGGAGGGATTGCAGGTAG
>NZ_JAACGG010000062.1:0-5595 GCF_022810525.1 Candidatus Cardinium sp. cByotN1 | reverse complement strand
GCTGTAAACGAAGCTTTCAGTAACTTTTTTCATCAGCGCTTGATTTTTTGGCTAATTATTGATCAAGCAAAAAGTAGTTTTAAACAATTCATTTTTTACCAGTGCCAGGAACAGATTACTAGAAAACTAGTAGCATACACTAAATCGGTGGGTAAAAACCGCTACACTTTATTAAAATTAAATATTAGTATGAAACTATCAAATTTTAAGTTTGAACTACCAGAGCATAGCATTGCACAGTATCCAATCCAGGACAAGGAAAATGCCCGTTTAATGGTTGTACATAAAGATAGTGGCAAAATAGAACATAAAACCTTTAAAGATCTGCCTACTTATTTTACCCAAGGAGATAGTTTAGTGGTCAATGACTCGAAAGTTTTACCTTGTAAACTTTATGGTTGTAAAGAAAAAACAAATGCACAGGTAGAAGTGCTCTTATTGCGAAAATTGAATGATGAACATGGCTTGTGGGACACCATTGTAGAGCCAGCACGTAAGATTCGTATAGGTAATAAAATTTATTTTGGTGATGGGGAGTTAGTAGCTGAAATTATAGATAATACTACTTCAAGAGGCCGTACGCTTAAGTTGTTATTTGATAGAACAGAAGAAGAATTCTATGCACTTATCAATCAAATTGGCCATATGCCTTTACCCAATCAAATAGGGCGTTCTTCTAAGCCAGAAGATAGGGAATATTACCAGACCATATTTGGCCAAAATATAGGCAGTATCGTATTACCAGCTGCTGGGTTGCATTTTACCCCTTATTTGTTGAAGTATTTAGCTTTGCAAAACATTGCTGTTGTTCCAGTTACGTTGCATATTGGTTTAGGTGAGCTAAGTACTATTGATATGGAAGATTTAACCAAGGTAAGGGCTTCTTCGGAACGTTTTATTATTACCCAAGAAAGTGCAAAAATGGTGAACCAAAGTCTGGATCATCAAAAAAAAGTTTGCGCCGTAGGTACTTCAGTGTTAAGGGCTATAGAATCTTCTGTTTCGGTCTCTTGCCAACTAAAGGCAAGCAGTGATTGGACCAATAAATTCATTTTACCTTCTTGCACATTTAAAGTTTGCAATGCCTTGTTGACTACATTTCATCTGCCCTCATCTATTTCTCTGGTCAGTGTAGCTGCTTTTGGAGGCGAAGATTTGATTTTAGCAGCTTATGCTGAAGCTATCAAAGAGCGTTATAGATTTTTCTTATATGGCGACTCTATGTTGATTATATAAAATAATAGAAAAGTAGGTCATACCGTTAATATTTTCCTATATTCGGGAAAAGTTTTGGCTTATGTAGTTTCTTTCCTTTTCATCTTAGAAAGAGGCTGGTTGTGCTATCATAGCTATACTGACCTTCATCTTTTTGAGATTTGTATAGAGGTGGCTCATCCATCTATAAATTTATGCTACGGATCATGATAATGATAGATACCAATATCAAAAAAATTAAACGTTTGTTGTCCTTATTTTGTCTATTGTTAGGGCTGTCACAACCAGCCTTTGGCACGACTGGTTACGCGATACGGAAGATTGACGTAATGGGCAATGTTTTGGTAGAGACTGATTTACTGATTGCGCTTTCTGGTGTACGAGATGGAACAGTCATTGACCCATCTTCTCAGCAGATTCGTACTGCCATTTCCAAAATAGCCAAGCATGATCGTATAAAGTCTGTTGAAATCTACTTATCTGATCTTGATCAAGCAAATGGGTTAGCCACTTTTGTTATTCATGTTGAGGAATATCCTGAAGTAGTTAACTGCCTTATAGAAGGTTTAACAAAGAGAGATAGAAAAGCACTGCTTGAAAAAGTTACTATAGATGATCATGTTGCGTTGTCTCCACTTTTTATACAGAAAACCATTTCTAAAATTAAAAAGTTTTTTTTAGAACAGGGCTTTAAGGATGTCCAAGTTTGTACAGAATGTCTGCCAACTGAAACAATGGATGCGAAAGTAACGCTCAAGATTAAGATAAATAAAGGTAACAAAACCACCTTGCATAAAATCATTTTTGAAGGAAATGACCATTTAGAAACGAATCTCTTGTTATATAAGATTAAAGAGCTAAAAGAAGCCCCTCGTTTTACACTTTTCCAGGATATTTTTAAGCAAACTATTACCCTGGCTCCCCTTCGCAAGGGTGGACTACTTTTACAGTTGCCCAAAACATTAGATGATATAAAACGTTGTTTCTTTACCCATGTTTCTTTTTTTCCCTCTGTTTTCACAGAAGAAAAATACCTAAAAGCTAAAGAAAATCTTATTCTTTTTTATCAGTCAAAGGGTTTTCAGGATGTACATATTGCAGCAGAACGCTTTGAAACTTTTGCTGATGGCAAGCTGAATATCTATTTAAAAATTAATGAGGGTAAACAATATATGATCCGTGATATTAAATGGGTTGGTAATTATGTCTATAGTGATCAAGTATTAAATAGGTTATTAAACCTCCAGCCAGGAAGGATCTATGATCCGCTTTATATTAAAAGCCGATTGCATCCTGGGGTTACAGATCTAACCATTGGTGATTTGTATACCAATAATGGCTATCTTTTTTTTCGCGCAGAAGTGGTTGAAACTAGTATAGAGGATAATCAGGTAGATTTAGAAATTAGAATTCAAGAAGGCAAGCAAGCTACTATTAATCAAATAGATATTGTAGGTAACACTTTAACGCATGATTATGTTATTCGGCGTACGTTACTAACATTGCCAGGAGAAAAATATAACTTAGGCCTTGTGCGGGAATCCTTACGAAGATTGGCCATGTTAAAGTTATTTAAGCCAGAGAAATTAATCCCAGATATACAACCAGATGTAGCAAAGGGTACCGTAGATCTCATTTATTCGGTAGAAGAAGAACCCCGGTTCGAGTGTAACCTAAATGGAGGGTATACAAATGGCATTAAGATCGGCCTTGGCATTGGTTCTAATAATGTTTCTTTAAAAAACCTTTTTACAGGTAAAGTTCCTTTAGGAGCTGCTCAGGATTTGCATTTAAACGCCGAAATATATGGTAGAGATTACAAAAATTTAAGTTTTTCTTTTACAGAACCTTGGTTTTGGTTAAAAGAAAGTCCTTATATACTTTCTGTAAGTTTTAATAGTGCTTATCAAAAAGTTTTCTATGCTACACCGAATGCATTAGATGATTGGGTAGATCTAAACCTATTTCCAATTGCCAAACAAGATAAAAAAAGTAATGTTCATTCAATTGGTGGTCAAATAGGCTTAGGCAAAAAATTCGCTAGAGATTGGAGTAGTCATTTCGGTATAGCGTATCATCATCATGCATATCAGCATATACAATTACTAGAAGATCACACTAAAAGATCTGGATTCTTACATGATTTTACTTTAGCACTTTCATTAACGCATGATAGTATCAATCATCCAAATTATCCTACTAGTGGATGTTTGTGGTCTAACTTGTTAACCCTTACGCCTCCCTATAGTTTGTTAGGCTATGTTGGTTCTAAACTGGAAGCTATACCACGTTTCAAGGAATTTGGGAAATTGGTAATGGATTTTGCTTATTTTAAAGCTTTTCCAGCTAGTTTTGTGCTGCATTTGCGCGTTCATGCAGGATTCCTACACAGTCTCTCTAAAAAAGCTATAGGTCCTTTTGAACGATTTTATTTGGGAGGTACATCAGGTGTATCAAATAAATTCTTGGGAACTGATTTTACTTCGTTACGTGGTTATCCAGATGAGAGCCTTACACCAGAAGATTATAAAAACCATATAAAAGGAGGGGTGCTATTCAATAAGCTTGTTGTTGAATTGCGTTATCCTATTATGCTGGCACCTGTTTGTTGCTATGTATTGGGCTTTGGAGAAATAGGGGATAGCTGGCTCAAGTATGAAAACTTCAATTTATCTAATATGAAAAAAGCTATAGGTGCTGGTATCCGTGTTATGTTGCCCATACCTATTATACCCATGATTGGGTTAGACTTTGGCCGTAGACTCAACACGGTAAAAGATATTAACAGCGCCAAGCGTTCTTTTGAATATCATTTTACCCTTGGACCTACCATGCGTTAGTTAGCAGCGGTAAATAAATAATTTACGGGCCATTTTTTATCAAATAATTATACATACCATATCCGCTCACCCAATGGCGTCAACTTAAGACGTTTATTTTATTGATTTACAGATATAATCTATAGATAAAATATATATGACTGATTTACAATAAGTCTAATCCAGAACTCAGGTTACTAAATGGGATAAATAATACCCACAAATAGCCAAGTCTTGGTAGGTTAATTGGAATAATCTGATGGTATTTTTACAGTAACCTAACGCCATACGTAGGTATCCGTTCATGACATTGGTAAAAAATGAATTTTTATTGTTACTTTTTTCTTGATAAAAAAGTAACCAAAAAATCAAGCCCTCAGTAAAAAGTTTCGGCAAGCAGCCCTTACAGCTGGAAAAACAGAACTCGCCCGCGAAGCGGGCTTCAAACAGGCTGTTTTTCTATTTCAGCTGTAAGGGCTGCTTGCTGATCGCAACTATTTTACAAGGGGCGTTTTTGCTTTTTCTACGTAGCTTTGCCACTGCGCTGAACGGCTACCATACGTAGAGCCATTTACACAACCAATGCGGTGGAATCTGTAAACAGCCAATTTCCTAGAGTTACCAAAGATAAAAGGGGGGGCTAACCATCTAGCTGTTTTTAAAACCTGATATTTAACTATCGACTACATGACCCAAAAGTGGACCACCCCTATGCATAATTGGCGTCAGGCTATGGCACATTTGTTAATTAAATTTGAAGATAGAATTTGACAACTTTACAAAAAATAATTTACACACTTAAAAAGACAGGCCTCGCCATTGGCTAAATGGATGCCCCCCTATGCCCGTTCTCAACGCCATGTATTCTGTAAATCTATGCACTGCTTCTTCTTCTTATCTAGTTGTTCTTTTAATGTTTTTTTATTGGCAGATAACTTACCCGACTCTTTTTCTATCTCATTAATTGTATCTTTTATTTTATCAATAAGAAGAAAAACTTTTTTATCAAAAAGTTCAAATACTATTTTTCGTAAGTGCTTGCCCGCAGGTGAATTCTCGTAAGTAGGTAAATTATTTTTGAATTGTCTATCTATTTCCGCACATAAAATTAAAAAACTATTAACATAACTCAAAGGTCCTGTAGTATTGTGGAGCAAATTAGTAAACGATGTAAGTTCCTTGTAAGGTAATGTGAGGGCCCAATCTTTTAAGCTAAGGTTACTATCATTTATATACTTTGCTACCTCTTGTATGGTATCCTGAACAGAGGGGTCTTTGAGTAGCTTGTTGAGTGTTTTCTTTTTCTTTCCATCGGCTAGTACATTATGTATATAAATTATTACCTTTTTGTCATCAATTATTTGTACTTTTTTTTCATATAATTTTTGGAATTCTTCCTTTTGTGGGTTATATATTTCTTCTAATTCTTCGTTTTTTTTCTGTAATACTTTTGTTAGTTGTTGACTTTTTTGATCAAGTGCTATTACTGTTTTATTTTTTTCGTTAATCCTCTTTGCATATTGTGCCTGCCACTCTTTGTCTTCTTCTTCTCTTTTTTGGT
>NZ_JAACGG010000061.1:0-4163 GCF_022810525.1 Candidatus Cardinium sp. cByotN1 | reverse complement strand
AAGTAGCCAAAAAATCAAGCCCTTTGTAAATAGTTTCGGAAATCATGTATTAGAGCTGGAAAAACAGAACTCACCCGCTGCGCGGGTTCAAACAGGCTGTTTTTCTAATCAGCTCTAATACGTGATTTCTGATCGCAACTATTTTACAAGGAGCATTTTCCCTAGAACCGCTATAGCCTTAAAAGCATACTGGCGCTTTTGGTGTTGAACTGTGCTATACTCCTGGTTATGGTTATGTTTTGAAAAAACGCCCCTTCTAAAAATTTGTAATCAGCAAGCATAGCTCACCAGTTGAAAAGAAAAACAGTTGTAAGTGAAATTGAAGTATGGATTCTGTTTTTACAGCTGTAAGCTGTGATGGCAACCAATTTTTGCACAGGGCTTGATTTTTTGCTTACTGTTTTATCAAGAAAAAAGATATCCATTTACTACTGTCGCAGAAGCGCACCAAAAAAACGCCCGTTGTAAAATAGTTGCGATCAGAAAGTACCCGTTACAACTGAAATAGAAAAATAGTTGAGATGGAGGTTGAAGCGCGGATTCTATTTTTCCAGTTGTAATGGGCACTTTCAGCAACTTTTTACACAGGGCTTGATTTTTTGTCCACTTTTTTATCAAGAAAAAAGTGGTATTAAAAGTCTTTACTTATTTTACTTGATTAAAAAGCAGCCCTTACAACTATAAAGCATTCCCTAGCTGCTTTTAATGCAATGGGTATGCCTGTAGGGTTATTACCTTTAGCAGTTGCCAAAAAAGACTGCCCACCTCCTTTACCACCAATAAGAGGCGCTATGGCTTGCATCATCTGATGCGCATGGTTGTGTTGAGCCCATCCATCTGATACAGCTATAATCAAGTGGACTTGCTGCTGGAATATGGCAGCTAGTACGATGGCTATTTTTTTATATTGGTTTTTATAGTGCAGTGCAACTTGTTGTAAGGCTTGTGGATGAGGCAGTTGCACCGGTTGAATCAATAGATAACCATCATCAACTGGCTCCAATTGGTCTTGGAGTTGTTGAATGACTTGTTCTATGGCTTTGGCCTGGTAAGCCATTAATTGTTTCTGTAATTGTTTTTTTTCATCCATCAGATGGGTTACTGCCTGTAGGATATCTTTGGGATATTTGAGTAAATGGGCTACTTTATTTAAAGTAGCGGATTGCTGGGTAACGAAATGGTATGCACTACTAGCGGTTAGGGCTTCTATTCTACGCACACCTGTCCCTACAGCGGTTTCATGCATAATCTTAAACAAGCCAATCTGACCAGTAAAGGATAGATGGGTACCGCCACAAAGTTCTACCGAATAGGTTGGGTCAAAGGTGATTACACGCACTTGAGCGCCATATTTTTCACCAAATAGTGCTTGCGCCCCCATGGCTTTGGCAGTGGCTAGTGGAACAGCCAGTTGCTCTATACAAGGAATATTTTCTCTAATCTTTTGGTTAACAATAGCTTCTACAGCCTCTATTTGCTGAGTAGACAGCTTAGTAGGATGCGCAAAGTCAAAGCGCAATAGATTGGGTGTCACCAAAGAGCCTTTTTGAGCCACATGAGCCCCAATGACTTGTTTTAAAGCAGCTTGTAAGAGATGGGTCGCGGTATGGTTACTGGCCGTTAAGACACGTTGCGTAGCATCTACACGCGCTTCTACAGGGGCTTCTAGTTGAGCAGGTAGTTGATGAACCGTATGGAGGATTAAGCCATGCTCTTTTTGTACATCTACCACCGGAATAGAGGCTTGGCCCGATAAGATAACGCCCGTATCAGCTACTTGCCCCCCTCCTTCTGCATAAAAAGGAGTAGTGGCTAAGACCAATTGATAGGCGGTACCTTGTTTGGTGGTCAGGGTACGCCATTGTACAATAGAAGTGGTAACCACGAGTTGATGATAGCCTACAAATTGAGTTTGAAGCGTTGGTTGAAGGATCTGCCAATCTCCTTGGCTGACTGCAGCATCTTTTTGAGAACGTTTTTTTTGCTCTTGAAGGGCTTGTTGGAAACCCGTTTCATCTATCTGCAACCCTTTCTCTTTGGCCATGAGTAGCGTCAGGTCTAAGGGAAAGCCATAGGTATCATAGAGCTCAAAGGCTACACGACCCGCTATGACCCCTTGATTGATTTTGCTAGCATCTAACTGGTTAAAGAGCTGTAAGCCAGTAGCTAATGTTTTTAAAAAGGCAACCTCTTCGGCTTGAATAAGGCGTGCGATATAGTCTCGTTGGGTCGTAAGATTGGAATAAACGCCTTCCATTTGTGCAACTAAAATAGGAATCAACTGGTAGATAAAAGGCTGGTGTAACCCTAAATGGCTGTAGCCATAACGAATAGCTCGGCGTAAAATACGGCGTATGACATAACCTGCTTTGGCATGTGCAGGGGCTTGTCCATCGGAAATGGCAAAGGCTACGGCACGGAGATGGTCTGCAATCACCCGCATGGCAACTGCAATGGTTTCATTTTGGTAGTAGGCTTTACCAGACAGTTCTTCTATTTTTGCGATCAGTGGGGTAAAGATATCGGTATCATAGTTAGATGTTTTACCTTGTAACACCATCGCTAATCGCTCAAACCCCATACCGGTATCGATGTGTTTATGCGGAAGATCAACTAGTTTACCAGAAGCTTTTCGGTTGTATTGCATAAATACTAGATTCCAAATCTCTATAACCTGAGGGTGGCCTTTGTTAACTAATGCAGCAGCTGATAGGGTATTACGCTCAGCCTCAGAACGAATGTCTAAATGGATTTCAGAACAAGGACCACAAGGGCCTTGCTCACCCATTTCCCAAAAGTTATCTTCCTTAGCAAAGGCTAAAATATGGGATTCAGGCAGGTATTGGGCCCAAATAGCAGCAGCTTCCTGGTCTTTAGGGAGACCATCTTGTTGGTCGCCAGCAAAAATGGTAACATAGATACGCGCTTTGGGCAAGTGATAGACTTCGGTTAGGAGTTCCCATGCCCAAGCAATAGCTTCTTCTTTAAAATAATCGCCAAAGGACCAATTACCCAACATTTCAAAGAGGGTATGGTGGTAGGTATCTACCCCTACTTCTTCTAGGTCATTGTGTTTACCAGATACGCGCAAGCAGGGTTGCACCGTAACGACACGAGAAGCGGCAATGGGTCGATGGCCTAAAATGATATCTTTGAAGGGGTTCATACCGGCATTGACAAAGAGTAAAGAAGGGTCTTCTTTGTTGACAATAGGGACGGCGGGTTGGTGTTGGTGCCTTTTTTGGATAAAAAACTGAAGAAATTTTGCTCTTATTGATTTGGATTGCATAGTTTTGGTTATTGCGTTTTTGGGTGAAACAGAAGACCGCAAATTAAGGCTTTTTTATCGTATCTGTTCATGCAATGGCGTCAACTTAAGGAATTTTTAATTATTTTTA
This sequence comes from Candidatus Cardinium sp. cByotN1, assembly GCF_022810525.1. Classification (NCBI taxonomy): domain Bacteria; kingdom Pseudomonadati; phylum Bacteroidota; class Cytophagia; order Cytophagales; family Amoebophilaceae; genus Candidatus Cardinium; species Candidatus Cardinium sp. cByotN1. The sequence goes on along the minus strand of NZ_JAACGG010000061.1, from coordinate 765 downwards.
TTTGATTATAAGTCTTTTTTATCTTACTTTTTTCTTGATAAAAAAGTAAGCAAAAAATCAAGCCTTGTGCAAAAATTGGCTACCATCACAGCTTACAGCTGTAAAAACAGAATCCACGCTTCAATTTCACTTGCAACTGTTTTTCTTTTCAACTGGTGAGCTATGCTTGCTGATTACAAATTTTTACAAGGGGCGTTTTTTCAAAACATAACCATAACCAGGAGTATAGCACAGCTTCAACACCAAAAGCGCCAGTATGCTTTTAAGGCTATAGCGGTTCTAGGGAAAATGCCCCTGTGTAAATAGTTGCGATCAGAAATCACGTATTAGAGCTGATTAGAAAAACAGCCTGTTTGAACCCGCGCAGCGGGTGAGTTCTGTTTTTCCAGCTCTAATACGTGATTTCCGCAACTATTTACAGAGGGCTTGATTTTTTGTCCACTTTTTTATCAAGAAAAAAGTGGTATTAAAAACCTTTACTTACCTATGTCGTGAACAGACTAATGGCATGACTTAAGGATGCATACCATCAGGTATATTTAAGCCATAAGGCATTTTTCTCTTACTTTTTTCGTTTCCGTTCACCACTATGGCTTATGCTAGTAAAAAAACGCGCCCTTTGAAAAAAGTACGATCAGAAAGCTTAGTTTACAGATGAAAAGAAAAACAGTTGCCGGGATGGATTGCAGAGAGGTTCCTGTTTTTCCAGCTGTAAACGAAGCTTTCCGTAACTTTTTTCATCAGCGCTTGATTTTTTGGCTACTT
>NZ_JAACGG010000060.1:0-16438 GCF_022810525.1 Candidatus Cardinium sp. cByotN1 | reverse complement strand
ACCCCTTAAGTTGACGCCATAGTGGTGAACGGAAACGTAACGAATGGATACCAAAAGTGGCCTTTACAGTTGCAATAGAAAAATAGCGTTATATTAATTATTTAGTGCTTCTTAGCGCTTCTTCTAAGAACTTACTAACTAATGACGCATTGGCCTTCCCTTGACTTTTTTTCATAATCTCTCCCATGAACATAGCTAGTAACCCTGACTTTCCATTTTTGTAAGCAGCTACTTTGTCTGGATAAGCGGTAAGTACCTCTTCAACTAGCGCTTTTAGATTAACCTGGTCATTATCCTGTATGAGATCTAACTTTTCTGCAAGCGCCATGGGGGTTGTCTCTAAGTCTTGCAATAAGATAGGAAAGATTTGGCTAGCTGCAACAGAAAAACGGACCATGCCACTTTCTACTAATGTGATTAGTGCTACAAAACGGTCTACAGTCAGTGGAAAGCTATCTAAAGATAGAGAAAGCTCATTAAGATAACCTTTAACAGGACCTAGCAACCAGTTCGCTGCAGCTGTATAGTAGGTAGTATGGCCACATAGTTCGTCAAATAAGATTGCAAACGCCTTATTTTCAGTAAGCACAGAAGCAGTGTAATGGGAAAGACCATATATCTCTATAAATTTTTTAAAATAAGCCCTTGGCAATAAAGGCATGGTCTTACGAATGCTTTCTATCCATTCTTGGGAAACCCATATAGGCGGTATGTCTGGTTCTGGAAAATACCGGTACTCGCTAGCTGTTTCTTTGGCACGAAGACTAAGGGTTTCGCCTGAAGTAGCTTGAAAGTGACGTGTCTCTGCTATGACTGGCTCACCAGCTTCTAATAATGCTATTTGGCGTTCTATTTCATGGGCTATGGCCAGCTGAACATTACGCATAGAATTCATATTTTTAACTTCTACTCTGGTACCCAACAGCTTAGATTCTTTTAAGGCTACTGAAATATTGGCATCGCAACGCAGAGAAGCCTCTTCCATATTACCATCACAGATATCTAAATAGCGAACCAGTTTTCTAATTTCAGATAAAAACTGATAAGCTTCCTCTCCTGTTGTGATGACTGGCGCAGTAACCAATTCTAACAAAGGTGTACCTGCTCGATTATAATCCAACAAGGTAATATCCTCCACCATGCCATGTAGAGATTTACCGGTATCTTCCTCTAGATGCATACGGATGAGTGGAATTTTTTTTTCTTCCCCTTCATTTGAATAAATAGTTACAAATCCACCGCGGCAAATAGGAGTAGTATCTTGTGTAATTTGAAAACCTTTTGGTAAATCTGGATAGAAATAACTTTTTCTTGCAAAGAAATTTAAATCTGTAATAGTTGACTGGCAAGCTAACCCTAACTTTATAGCATAGTAAAAGGCTTTTTTATTTACCCTAGGCAAGGTACCAGGATAGGCCAATGTAACAGGACTAAGATTCGTATTAGGCAGGGCACCATATTCTGCTCTATCTGAAGAAAACATTTTACTATCCGTAAGCAATTGAATATGAATTTCTAACCCAATAACTACTTGATATTGCTCTTTTATACTTTCATCCATAGGTTTTTTCTGGTTTACGAGATATATTTCGCCTTGTCAAGATCAGCTATAGAAGGCCATTTTTTCAGGAGCGTGATAGGGCTGCACAAAAAGCAAAAACGCGCCCTTGGAAAAAGTTACGATCAGAAAGCGCCGTTTACAGATGAAAAGAAAAACAGTTGTAGGGAGCCCAATTGCAGCGCAGCTCCTGTTTTTACAGCTTTAAACTGTGCTTTCAGTAACTTTTTTCATCAGCGCTTGATTTTTTGGCTAATTTTTTATCAAGACAAAAGTAGCTTGAAAAGTTCCTTAAAATAAATTACAAGCACCTTTGACCTGGTTAGTCGTAACGTTTTAGTTCAAATTTTTCTCCAAGATAAAGTTTTCGTACTTGCTCATCTTCTGCCAATTCCTCTGCAGTACCTGCTTTAAGTAAAGTACCTGCAAACATCAAATAAGCCCTATTGGTAATTGAAAGCGTTTCATCTACATTATGATCTGTAATAAGCACCCCAATATTGTTGTGCTTAAGCTTGGCTATAAGCAGTTGGATTTCTTCTACAGCAATAGGATCTACACCTGCAAAAGGCTCATCTAGTAAAACAAATTTAGGTTCAGTAGCCAATGCCCTGGCTATCTCTGTACGACGACGTTCTCCTCCAGAAAGCACATTCCCCTTATTTTTCCGTATGTGGGTAATGCTAAATTCTTCTAATAAGCTATCTAACTTTTCTTTGCATGCTTGTTTGGAAAGACCACGCATTTCCAATACAGCCATGATATTGTCCTCCACCGTTAATTCTCTAAACACAGAGGCCTCTTGAGGTAAATAACTAATACCTTTTTGCGCGCGCTTATATAGCGGCAATCGGGTGATGCATTTATCATCTAAATAAATATTGCCGCCATTGGGTTTGATAAGGCCAACCGTCATATAGAAGGTAGTAGTTTTACCGGCTCCATTCGGACCAAGTAGTCCCACAATTTCACCAGAATCAACCGTCAGTGAAATGCCCTTTACTACCTTACGACCTTTGTATTCTTTGATTAATGAATCAGCACGAAGTTGCATAGAAATATTTGTAAGGAATTGGTATCGTACGCTTACGTAACGAAAGTAGGCCCAAAAATCAAGCCCCTGTGTAAAAAAGTGGCTACTATTATTTTGTGCTTGGCCCTAATTTAAGAGAAAATATGGATTTTACTACTATTGAGCCTCTGTTCTGAGAATCTCTCATCGAGTATAAAGGTAAAAAAGCATATATTTAATCCTAAATCCAACAAGAACTTTAGTTAAGTAGGTAAAGCCTACTTTGATTGGATAGGTTACGCCATTAAACATAAACATACATACTGCATTGCAATTTTTAGTAGAAGATCAAGATCCATATTGCAAGGCTAGGGCAGGGCTAATCACTACCAGTAGAGGAACCATTCGTACGCCTATCTTTATGCCAGTAGGCACCATAGGGTCGGTAAAATCTATTACCCAGCAAGTATTACAAGACCAATTGGATGCCGATATTATTTTAGGCAATACCTATCATCTCTATCTACGTCCAGGCACTGAGGTATTGGATAAAGCAGGAGGACTCCATGCTTTTATGGGTTGGAATCGTCCGATATTAACAGATAGCGGAGGTTATCAGGTCTACTCTCTTGCCAATAGCCGCAAACTTACAGAAACAGGGGTTACCTTTCGTTCCCATACAGATGGATCTAAGCATTTATTTACCCCCGAAAGTGTGGTGGATATTCAACGGAGCATTGGTTCTGATATTATGATGGTATTGGATGAGTGTACCCCTTATCCCTGTAGTTATAATTATGCAAAAGCTTCTATGGAACGGACCCATCGTTGGCTCAAAAGAGGCATAACCTATTTTGATACTACCTTAACCGAGCAGTATGCCCATCAAACCCTGTTTCCAATTGTGCAAGGTAGTGTTTATAAAGATTTGCGCATACAATCTGCTGAAACCATAGCTGCAGCCGATAGGCCTGGTAATGCCATAGGAGGCGTATGTCATCCTAACGGTCAACTCTATGAAATTACAGAACTGGTTTGTTCGATTTTACCCAGCTCTAAGCCACGCTATTTGATGGGTGTCGGTACGCCACGTGATCTTTTAGAATGTATTGCACTAGGTGTAGATATGTTTGACTGTGTCATGCCCACTCGTAACGGACGCAATGGTACCTTATTTACCACAAAAGGCATAATAAACATTAGAAATAAAAAATGGGCGCATGACTTTAGTCCTATAGATGCTGCGTTAGGTGGTCCAGTTAGTGGTTATTACTCAAAAGCCTATTTGCGCCACTTGATTACTTGCAAAGAGCTATTAGGTGCTCAACTGGCCAGCGTGCACAACTTAAATTTTTATCTATGGTTGGTGCGTCAAGCTAGAGAAAAGATTCAGCAGCATAACTTTGTTGCATGGAAAAACAACATGCTTACAACCATCATGGAAAAAATCTAATCAAATCAAAATGAAGCTACTAGATCGATATATTTTCCAAAAGTTTTTTTCCACTTTTTTGGTTACGCTCACCATCTTTACCCTGCTGATTATCATTATTCACGCAGCAGAAAATGTAAGCAGCTTTAAAAAACATCACCTCTCTTTTAGTGAGATATTTAATTATTATTGTGTGCTAATGCCTTACATGGTAAACCTGTTGTCTCCTATTATTGTATTTGGGACCACGATCTGGGTAACCACTAGACTATCCAGACGATCAGAAATTATTGCCCTATTAAGCGGGGGTATTAGTTTTAACCGTATCCTAACACCTTATATGGTTATTGCCGCTTTACTTACCGGAGCCAATTTTTATTTAACAGGTTGGTTATTGGCCAGCGCCAATAAGGAACGCATTAAGTTTGAAACAAAATACCTCGATTTCGATATGGGATTCTCTGATCGATCAGACTACCTGCAAATCAAGGTAGGACCTGATCAATACCTCTATATTAGGAAATACCATGGTTACAATAATACGGGGTATGATGTAAGCTTAGATACCTTTAAAGATCATGCGTTAGTAGAGCGGCTACATGCTGAAAAGATAAGATGGCTAGCCAAGGAACAAACATGGATGCTACAATCTTGGGAGAAGCGGATTCTTTTTCCAAACTATGAGGAACTTACATCAGGTCATAATTTACGCATTTCCTTGGATATAGATCCAGAAGATTTTTCTATTAATCCTAATCTAAGAGAGGGGTTAACTTTACCTGAATTAGATTTGCACATTCAAAAATTGATCTATAAAGGTAATGAAAGTGTCCGTTTTTTTATAGCAGAGAAACATATTCGATATATGACACCCTTTGCTATTATCATTCTTATTGTATTGGGGTTTTTAGTAGCTGTACATAAACCTAGAGGGGGAATAGGAAGACGCATTACTTTAGGCTTTGTACTGGCTTGTTTGTATATAGTCCTCTTTTTATCTGCCAAAATTGTAGCAGAAACACAAAGCGAACATCCTATCCTTGAGATATGGCTACCTAATATTATCTTTTCTATTCTATGTACCATATTTTATCGACTAGTACCCAAGTAGTAGTAGCATTTGAATGGTTGCTACACACTATTCATACCAGAGTAAAACACTTAATAAACAAATTCATTACTTTATTTGCGCAAATAATTGCTATATTCGTGCAAATCTTGTTGCTATTATGTTATTGCTTATTGTATAGATAGCGTTGTTTAACCAAATGCCACACCATGAAAACCAAGGTGCTTATTCTCACCGCAACTGAGCCGGGTAATTCTTTTCCAGAAAATTTTAGTTGTTGGTGTGCGGGTGCCTTAGAAGCAAAAGGGTGTGATACAGCATTAGAAACAGTCAGTTTAGAACAGTTAATACAATCTTCTTACACTAAGCCCTTAAAAATTAAAGAAGAAAAGTTAACCGCCTTGGAAGATACCTTGTCCATAATAGAAAAGTTGGTACTCATTCTTCCAGAACAAAACAATATGGTACCAATTGGGTTAGATAATTTTATAGAATTACTTTCTACCCATACAAAGAAACACAACTATACCTTCTGTAGGTTAATAGCAATTGTTATGGATCCTGATCATAATCATGGTCATGACCATGATTATGAGAAACAAAACGGGTTGTTGTTCCGTTATCCACTCCATAAGTTAGACATGCTTTTTGGTTCAAATTTTAGCGCCAATCGTATACAAATTAAAAATAGCCCAACGGGTAATATGTGCCCACTCTTCGCAGAATCTTATAGCGATCTTTGCCAGTTGGTTCAACAAATTTTGGCTTAATTTCTTTTTTCTTTACTATATTGCCATAAAAGAAAAAACGCGCTTACAAGTTCTTTATTCCCTTTTACTTAAAAATTTTTTAGTATGTCTACCAACTATATGGATAATAAATTCGGGTTGCCTAAGCCAGATTTTCAAGGGCTACCTAAAAAAAAAGTTATATGGCCTCTTTTGATTGTTGTAGCCATTATAGTCATCCTTATTGCCGGAAAAGTAGGTTATACTTTTTACTGGAAATCGTTTGGTTCACAAAAAACGCTTCTGCCCACTGAGCCACAAGATAATAGTAATGCTATAGATCATGCCCAAAATTCTACCAGATCATCGTCTGTCCCGTGTAGGCAAACGACTGCAACAGGAACAAGCATAAACACCAATGATAGGACAAAAGCTAGGGTAAAACAGAGTATTAGTGCGACTAAAAAAAAGCTGGTAACCAAACAAAACAGCCCATTGGTAAAACCAGGGACCTATCAAGAATTAAAGGGACCTCAAGGGATATATCACCTGGTAGTTTTCAACCATTTAGACAAGCCATCTGCTATGAAAGAAGTGCAAAAGCTAATCAGAAAAAACTTAGGTGTTTATCTTATTTTACCTAGAATCGATAAAGGCGAAAAGTACTATCGTGTTACGATAGGACATAGTAAAACTGAATATGAAGCAGATGAAAAACTTAAAGCATTTAACTCAACATTCAAATTGCAGGCAAAATATAGTAACATATTTGTTTTTAAGTATTAACTCTTTATATTTAATTTGATTTTTGTACCTGTTCAAGTCAGTGGCAAATAAGATGTTTTTTGCTTACTTTTTTCTTGATAAAAAAGTAAGCAAAAAATCAAGCCCTGGGTAAAAAATTGCTGAAAGCAGCCCTAGCAGCTGGAAAAACAGAACCCGCCCGATTCGCGGGCTTCAAACAGGCTGTTTTTCTATTTCAGCTGTGAGAGCTGCTTTCTGATCGAAACTATTTTACAAGGGGCGTTTTTTTCTTTACGTACGCTGCCATAGTGGTAAATAGATACGCAGCTTTTTACCCATACTAGACTGCTTTCTGGCTTTTTTATGCTGCCAAGTTTGTGGAAAGAAAAAGACCCAAAAAGCTCAGCCTGCTAGGTCTGCATTAGGGCTTTAAACACTGGCTACTCTTGCAACTTAGCAGCAAAAGTAACCTTTGAAAAAGATCTATATAAATATAGTGTATCATAGTTTTATGAATATTTACAACGCACACACCCTCTTAGGCCTTCTTTTAAAAGGTGGTTGGTTAATGTTTCCGCTCGCCTTATTATCTTTAATGAGCGTTTACATAATATTAGAACGTTTATTGATCTATCGCAAATACTTGAATTTCCCCACCAGTTTCTTGGAAGCAATAGAAACACAATTGAACGAAGGAGACCTCTCAAAAATAACCCATTTATGTAGCCAGCAAGATAATATTATACAAAAGGTAATGAGTAAGGGTATAAGGAAACGACAAGCTTCAAACATTGCATTGATTTTAGAGAGCGAGTCTAGTAGAGTGCTATCTTCTTTAGAAGAAAAGCTTTCTTTATTAGCTACTATTTCTGGAGCAGCACCTATGATTGGCTTCTTAGGTACCGTTACCGGTATGATTCAAACATTTATGGTTATTTCCCAAGAAAAGGATCATCTCTCTTCTCAAGTTTTTTCAAGTGGCATTTATGAAGCAATGGTGACAACTGTGGCAGGGCTGGTGGTTGGTATTATAGCTTATTTAGGTTATAACTATTGCATTGCCCAGATCAATAAGGCTACAGCAAAGTTGAACTATATAGTCAATCTTTTTTTAGCCAATATTAGATAAAGTATAGCCATTTACTCTAGAATAGATAAAAATGAAAATCAGTATAAAAAATAAAATAGATCCCTCATTTAGCATGGCGTCTATGACTGATATTATATTTTTGCTATTAATTTTTATATTGATTACAGCAAGCTATAGCCCTAAAGCGCTTCCTGTTGACTTACCCATAAGCACCAATGAAAAAACAGCGTCGGCGCCAGTCAATGTAACTATTACAGCCAAATTAGCCTATTACGTAGAGGGGAAACGTGTTACTTTTAATCAACTGGATCATGTGTTACAAAACGCACTAACCAAGACATCAACTAAAGTTGTTGTACTACACATAGATAAAAGGCTGGCTATAGCCCATATGGTCAAAGTAGCTGATATAGCTAATAGGTTAGGAGCTTCTGTTTCCATAGCAACGGAGTTTGAACATAAACCATGAAAAATAACGCTTTATTGTCTCCTAATGGACAGAGTATAGCTCTATCGATCGGTTTACATCTATTGATGCTAGGGTTAGCCTACTCTATAAGGTCTATGCCTGTTTCAGGCGCATCTAGTGGCCAAGCTTATAGAATTGGTTTACAATCCACTATTGCTTACATACCTAAAAAGCATCAAACCATTCAAAATGAAACGCAGCAATACCCAAAACCAGCCAATACATCAGATAACCAAAGTGATACACTGTCTAAGAATAGGCTAAAACGTAGTTCTGTGCGCCCACAACGCAGATGCCAAAATCAACCAAGTATTACAAAAACAGCAGAAAAAATTCCCAAATCCCATAACAACCCCATAATAATAGATGAGCGTGGCTTATACAAGACCACTAACAATGGTACCAAACAAACAGGGGCTAGCCTCGAATTAAGAGGTTGGGATTGGGATGTAGTCCCTAATCCAAATGATACTACAGAAGAATCTGGTAAAATAGTTTTTGAAATTAAGGTAGATAAAAATGGTGAAATTATTTCTATTCAAACCATCGAAAAAACAGTTACCCCTATGGTAGAAAAGATCTATGCAGATGCACTACGTGGCCTCACCTTTAGTAAAACAACTGATCATAGCGCTCATATTTCTACCGGTAAGGTTACTTTTATACTAGTCGTAAAGTAAAGTAATATATTATGATAAAAAAATTGATTAAGAGTGACCTAATAAAGATTAGTTCTATAGCAGCTTTGTAAAAAGCAAAAAAGTTACTAGATTTGTAAAGTCTGTTCGTTAAAAAACATCTTATTCGTAAAATATATGCTTATGTTTTTGCCTGCTCACAAATTCCTTTTACCCAAGCCCTTCCAATCTATCGTGAGGTTCTGCTTATTATTATGCTTTACTTACACGATAATGGGTAGTTGCGGTATGGCTCTTGATGATCAAGGAGAATTTATAGGTCACCATAATAATTTAAAATGGAAAAAAGATATTCCATTAGATATGGTTTTCATTCCAGGAGGTACATTTTTAATGGGAGGAGGGGTCAATCAAGGCGTCGTTGCCAAAACCAATATTACACAAACTACAACTGTTGGGCCACTCTATGTAGATGTAGCACCAGTTACCAATGCAAAATACCAGAGGTTTCTAGAGCTTGTTCTAGCTAATCCAGGGGAATATGGGTTAGAAGAAGCCTATATTAAAAACAAACTAATCCCTGATATAACCGTTTGGAAAAAAGATTTTCCTTTTATGTTTATGGATGATTCATTTGGCGAAAACTATTGTACAGATCCTCGTTTTGCTAATTATCCTGTAGTGGGCATTACGTTGGAAGCAGCCCAACAATTTGCCCGTGTTCGTTCTATCTATAGGAATAAATATTTAGCCTCCAATGGGTTACCTCCCTCTCCTGATTTTAGACTCCCTACTGCTGCTGAATATGAGTATGCTGCAAAAGCAGGGCGTCTATCTGGGCAATATCCATGGGGGGGACCTACTGTAAGAGATCAAAAAGGTAAACTCCTGGCTAATTTTCAGGTTACCAAGGGAGACTATGCAGCATCTGGTTACACCTATACTTCGCCAGTCAAGGCTTTTCCACCCAATGCCTATGGGCTTTATGATATGGCGGGTAATGTAGCAGAATGGTGTGAAGATCAATACAGCCCCTTGTTAATACATAAGAGTGGGACCATGTTTTCTCCCGATAGAGATCAAGAAGACAGCCTATTTAGGGTAATTAAAGGTGGTTCTTGGAAAGACTATGCCTATTCGTTACAAACAGGTGCTTATGATGGTGAGCATAAAGAGGTAGCGCGCTCTTATATTGGCTTTAGATGCGTTATGTCTGCTCTGTAACTTTTTATGGTAGCCATAATCTTTTTGACTATTTAAAATTCAAAAATACCATGAGACATCATCTAGTAAATACTAAATTTAAAGATAAATTTTATAGTGACATAATGCCCTTCATCTACAATATTGGTGCCGCTATTGTAATATTTGGAGCTATGTTTAAGCTATTGAACCTACCTGGAGGCAACCTTATGTTAGGGCTTGGACTTTCGACAGAAGCTTTAATTTTTCTTTTAGGGGCCTTTGAACCTAAGGAACAAGCGATAGATTGGTCGCGCGTATATCCTGAATTGGCTCCTAATTATAGACCTACTTTACCCAATAATGGTCCCAAGATCTCTACCATTACGCAAAAGTTGGATGAATGTTTGCAAAAAGCTTCCATAGATCACTCTTTATTAGAAAACTTAGCGCTTACTATGCGTCGTTTTTCAGAGAATATGGCTAATGTTCCTTCTTTTGCTAATATTAGTCAAGTTACAGAAGCATATGTTCATCATGTAGGGCAAGCTAATCAAGGAATTGGAGATATGGCTCATGCCTTAACCTCCATGAACGACCTCTACAAAAAAGCCTTAGCACGTATGGAAGAACAGGCTACACAGACTAGCATGTTATATAACCATTTAGAAACCACTTTACAAGCTATGGAAATAGCCGGTAAGGAAGCAATCAATTTTAAGCAAGAGCTCGCTTCGCTAAATGAAAAAATAACTGCTTTGAATGCAATATATGCTAAGACATTAACCGCTTTTAAAAGCTAAGTAGTGTATAAGCTATTAAGCAATCATTCCTGATAAAATTGTTAAGTGTTATGGCTAAAGGAAAGTTAACGCCTAGACAAAAAATGATAGGATTGATCTATTTGGTGCTAACAGCCATGTTGGCACTACAGGTCAGCTCTAGCGTATTGGATAAGTTCATCGTACTAAGTAACAGTATTGATAACAGTAGAAGGCTTCAATTAAAACAAAATCAACGTTCGATTCAAGCATTAAAAAATGCAGTGAGCGACATGGGCAATCGTCCATCAGACCTAACCATACTCCGACAAGTGACTGCTATGCATCAAGACACGGTAGCCTTGGTTGATTATATTGATGGTTTAAAAAAACAGCTCATTGATGCCGAGGGGGGGCTAGATAAGGCTACTCAGTTACCTAAAGGTCTTAAAAGCGAGGCTACAGTAGCCCATTTTATGTTCCATAAAGGTGAAGGGAACATACTAAAAAGTAAGTTAAAGAACTATATAGTACAACTATCTAAGCTAGCCAATAAACCTTATACCCCTATTGCTTGTGACGCAAAAGATCATCCGTTTTTTAGTCATAATCCCAACCAAGCTCAAAAAGATTTTGTGGCATTAAACTTTGGCCATACCCCTCTTGGTGCTGCATTGGCTACATTAAGTCAGTTCGCTGCTGACGTAGTAACTACAGAAGCCGATGCCATCAGCACATTAGGCGATACGATTGGCTCCTCCGACGTCAGATTCGACACCCTTAAATTACTAGCCAACACGAAATCCTATATTGTTGCCGCTGGCAGTCGGTATGAAGCAGATTTAATTTTAGCAGCCTCTTCTTCTGCTGTTTCTCCAGAGATGTTTATCGATGACCAACCTATTATAGTAGAAGAAGGGATAGGAAAAATCTCTTTTACAGCCACTCCTGGTACCTATGACAGTCATGGATTCGCTAAAAAAACTTTTAAAGCAGCCATAAAATTGAAACTACCTGGGGGCAAGCAATCGATTATTACACAAGAGATCCCTTATTTGGTTGCTAAGCCAGTCATTCAAGTAAAAGCAGCTACCGTACAATCGCTGTATCGCAATTGCGGTAACGAGTTAGATATTCAAGTTCCTTCTCTGGGAGTTGCCTACAAACCTGAATTTAAGGTAACAGGTGGCCAAGTGATACCTAGCGCTAAAAAAGGAGTAATCACAGTGATTCCTAAGGCTAAAGAGGTTAAAATAACTGTATATAACCAAACCCATTTAATAGGTACAGAATCTTTTATGGTACAAGATATTCCTACTCCACAAATTTGCATCACCACTAAAAATAAAACCATTGACATGAAATCAGGGCTTCCTGCACCCGGGCCCAGGGTACTTGAAGTGAACGTAGTACCTAACAAACATTTTCAAGATTTTTTACCTAAAGATGCCAGGTATCGGGTAGCAGAATGGGTGGTTACCTTAGCACGAGGCAGTCGGCCTATTCATAGCTTAACCGTCACGAATAGCGTTGCAGATTTACACGCCATTGCGTCACTTGCCAAGCCAGGTGATCGCTTGGTTATAGAAATAAAAAAAATAGAAAGGCAAAACTTTAAAAATGAAGTTGAAACTATTATAGATAAATCCTGCTTCAACATTTTAATTACTTAATTGTATACCATATGTTTATAAAACAGTCATTTTTGGTTCTACTTGTTTGGTTGGTCACCCATTTTCCATCCTATGGTCGTGTAGATCATTTGTCTCAAAGCTACAATCCGCATGCTACTCGGCCGATTCCGAGGGCCTATATTTTGTACGCAAGAAAAGTTTGGCGAGAAATTTATTTAGATGAAAAACAAAATCAACCATGTTTTATGCGTGGCAAAGAGATTTCTAAAGTCATCATAGATGGTGTAAAAAATAAATTATTGCTTCCTTACAAGGATGATACACTCACAGAAGTAATGACTGAAACTGCCTTTTTGAAAAACTTACAAATTCCAGATGAAGAGGCTACTGCACCCAACACCTCTCATGAATTTTTTCCACATCAAATTTCTACATTAAGATTAGTAGAGCATGTAATTTTCAATAAAATCATTGCTAGGCAAGAATATGATATTGAATCTATTCAATTAATTGTTCCTGGCAGAAATAATCCCCCTACCTATTTAGATCATACCATAGCTACGTTTAAGTACAAAGATATAATAGATTATTTTAACAAGCTTCCTTTTGAGTTGGTTACTTGGTATAACGCAGCTAACGCTGCAGAAAACTTAACCTGGACAGATGCTTTTGACCTTAGATTATTTTTGCCTGGTAGTAGGATTATAAAGGTAAGCAACTTAGGTGATGCTACTGTAGATGAAATCTATGAAAAAAAACCTGGTGACGGACAAGGGCTGATTGCTTCGCAGAAGATGGCAGTAGAAATTGATGTGGAACTAGAGGAATTTATGTCTGAACATTAGTTTATGGCATTGTTATAGCTCAGTGCTACAAAGGAATATAGCTGCTTACAAGTAACTGTTCAGCCAATGGCGTCAACTTAAGGGATTTTTAATTATTTTTATTTGATTATAAGGCTTTTTTATCTTACTTTTTTCTTGATAAAAAAGTAACCAAAAAATCAAACGGTGATGAAAAAATTGGCTGAAAGCTTCGTTTACAGCTGGAAAAACAGGAACCTCTCTGCAATCCCCCCGGCAACTACTTTTCTTTTCATCTGTAAACGCCGCTTTCTGATCGCACTTTTTTCAAAGGGCGCGTTTTTTTACTAGCATAAGCCATAGTGGTGAACGGAAACTTGTACCTAGCCTTACTATATTGTTGAATGAATAGGATATTATTATTTTTTTTTATAGATTTGCCTAATTATTTTACTATTTTTTGATGCATATACGCAAGGCTGTAGCGATTCTAGGAAAAACAGCTATTATAAATATTTTCGATTAGAAATCACCTATTAGAGCTAAAAAAACACAACTTAACTGCTGTGCTGGCTCAAACAAACTGTTTTTATAATCAGCTCTAATAGGTGATTTCCGAAACTTTTTACAGAGAGCTTCATTTTTTTCACTTTTTTATCGAGAAAAAAGTCGGATAAAAGCTGGTTCTGACCGCTGAGCTGAACAAAAGCTAAGCAAGTTGCTTATTGAGCTATCATACGACTTTATGGATATGAGCTGGGCGGACACTGCTCATCATAACCTTTTTACAAAAAATGTTTTTTGTACCTATTCGTGAGACAATCCTGAATAGATAGACAATTTTTTAAGTAGTAGGGGTTACCATACTAAAACTCGGAATAAGAGATTATTAAATCCTGTTTTTTGATTTGTAATTGACTGCATCATACAACTCAATTCTTAAGTCACTTATATGTATAATATAAAAAAAAAATTAACCAATTATAACAAATCTATTATCTTATTTAGTCTACTATTATTGAGTAGTAATGGGGGATGTGGGTCACAAAAACAAGGAGCCAGTCTACAGCCAAAAAACAGGTGGCTTAAGGGTAAAGAACAAAAGCCTAAAAAAGAATCTGAAAAAAACAAGCAGCAAGAGGAAGAAATCAACAAGCTAAAGGAAGAAATCAAAAGGCTAGAAGAAACAATCAAGGAGCTAGAGCAAAAAAAGGAAGGGCTAGAGGAAAACAACCAACCGATAGCGGAAAACAACCAAGAGCTAAAGGAAAAAATCAGAAAGTTAGAAGAAACAATCAAAGAGCTAGAGCAAAACAAGGAAACGCTAGAGGCAAAAATTCGAAGTCTAGAAAATAACACCCCAGTAAACTACGATACAAGTCTAACAAAAGACAATAGCAGTCTCCTAGAGCAACTCGCTGAAACAAAAGCGCAACTCGCTGAAAAAGAAGGGCAACTCGCTGAAAAAGAAGGGCAACTCACTGAAACAAAAGCGCAACTCGCTGAAAAAAACACGCATATCAATAAGATAGAAAATGAAAATCAAAATCTAAAACGAAAAATTGAGAACCCAGAACAACTATTAACTAAACCAAACCAACCAAAAACCGAGTATCTCAATAAGCTAAAAGACGAACCTACTACAAACACTACAAAAAACAAGAAAAACAAGCAGCTAAAAAAGACAGAAACGCAGCTAAAGAAGACAGAAACGCAGCTAAAGAAGACAGAAACGCAGCTAAAGAAGACAGAAACGCAGCTAAAGAAGACAGAAACGCAGCTAGCGGACAAAAAACAGCAGCTAGCAAAGACAGAACAGCAGATGAATGATGTCCAAACGGATCTATTGCAAAAACGTAAGGTGCAAGACGCAACCAAGAAAAAAATCCAGGAAATAACAAAGGAAAATCAAAAAGACGAAAAAGAACTCAGGGAACTACAAGAGAAGAATAAAAAAATAAAGCAAAAAATCAAGGAAATAACAGGTAAAAATAAAACAGAGCAAGCAAAACTCACAAAGCTAGAAAAAATATATAAAGAAAACGAGGAAAAATACAATAAGCTAACAGAGAAACATGAAACAAACAAGACAAAATTACAGGAACTAATAGAGCAAGATGAAGCAACCGAGAAAGAAATCAAAAGGCTAACACAAAAAATCCATACACTAACACAAGAAAAGAAGAAAATAGAGGGTGATATCAAGAAACTAGAAAAGGGAAATCAAGCAGACCGTGCACAAATGAAGAAAGAAGAAAATGAAAGAAAAAAAGCCATCGAAACAGTAGAAAAAAGAGCAGGAGAGCTAGAAAATAAACAACATGAGAAGGCAGATAAGGAGCTAAAAGAGAATCTAGAGAAACAAGCACAGCTAATGGCTAATAACATCAAAAATATATTTAGTAAAATAGAACCAACGCTATTAGGAACAAAGAAGAAGAGTAAAGAGACAAAAAAATTGTTAGAGAAATTAGGATCTGAGATAGGAAAACTTGCAAGAGATGAAGTAGTAGGTACTATATTACCCAAACTTAAAAATGCATCCATAAAAGACCTAATGGATGATGCACAAATAGCATGTTACAAAGAAGAACTACTAACACAATGTTTCGCAAACTTCGATTTAAATTGGTACGCAAATTATAAACCCCTACCTCCAAAAGATTCTAAAAAGGTGGCAAGGTACACATTTTTAATAAAAGCAAAAAAGCTAATTCCACCAGAGTGGATAAATTGGATCAAGCAAAATTGGATCAATAAAGATAGTAAGCTAAAAAATTTATACACAAAATTAGAAAATAATAAAGAATTACATGCGAGGCTAAACGAGGAATCATGGCAAGCGCTAATTAAAGGAGTAGAAGATATACTATATTCGGAACTAATAAAAAAACATATAATAGCTTTAATAGATGTTAAGAAAAAAAGACAAGAGAATCAGAAACTAGGTAAGCAACTCATGGAGGAACTAGGAACCACAGATGGCTTGGCAGCATTCATGAAACAAACAAAGAGTGGTCTGTAGAAAGCAAAATGTAATCTTATGTATCCATTCACTACTGTGTCACAAGTGCACAAAAAACGCCCCTTGTAAAAATAGTTGCGATCAGCAAGCGCAGTTTACAGATGAAAAGAAAAACAGTTGCCGGGATGGATTGCAGGTAGGCTCCTGCTTTTCCAGCTGTAAACCAAGCTTTCAGCCACTTTTTTCATCAGCGCTTGATTTTTTGGTTACTTTTTTATCAAGAAAAAAGTAACAACAAAAATTCATTTTCTACTAATTTCGTCAACGCAAACCAAAGAGTTGCTAAATATAAT
>NZ_JAACGG010000006.1:0-20150 GCF_022810525.1 Candidatus Cardinium sp. cByotN1 | reverse complement strand
CAGCTGTTTTTCTATTTCAGTTATAAGGGGCGCTTTCTGATCGCAACTATTTTATAAGGGGCGTTTTTTATATATTATTATATATAATAATCAATTAAATATATCCCTTAAGTTGACACCATTGTCTGTTCAGGCAATGGCCTCCACTTAAGAGTGATCACTATTGGTACATAAGCCGTAAGGATTTTTTTTTACTTTATTATTAATAAAAAAGTAAGCAAAAAATCAAGCCCTGTGCAAAAAACTACTGTAAGCTGTGCTTACTGATCGCAGCTTTTTACAAGGCTTCAACTCTTTAGTTTAACGATTTTGATAATAAACGATAAAACCGGTGCAAGAAATAATAATACCTGCGCCCAGACAAGTACTAACACTTGGCCACTCTTTAAAAAAGATATAACCTAATACGAGAGAAAGAACCCATTCAGTATATTTCATTGGTGCTAAAGAAGCTACATCTGATAGCTTGAGGGCTTTTAATAAGCAATAGAGAATCAGATTGCTGCCAATACCTAGTATGGCTAAAAAGCATAGTTCAAATAGGGTAGGGGGGTGCCAATAGCAGGAGGCTACTGGTAACATGAAACAGGCAGCGATTAAATTAGAAAAAAATAGCATCGAAAGAATAGGCTCAGATGCAACATATTTTTTATTGATAATATCCAATGAGGCAAAGACAACTGTTGCCAGTATACAGGATAAAGCAGTATGGTTATACATGGTAGGACGTAAAATAAAAACCATACCTATACAAGCGAGCAGGGTGGCCATCCATATGGGCCAACGGACTGATTCTTTCAGAAAAATTCTTGCTAAGATAAGCACAAAAATAGGATGGGTAAATCCTATTACCGTTGCACTACTCATGCTGATTCTGGTTAGGCTATAGGCGTATAAACCCATTGCAAGGGATAAAAATAAACCGCGCAACAGATGTAGGGATAGACGTTTTGTCTTAAAAGAATGAATACCCTGATGATACATAATGGGTACTAAGACTAAACTACCAAATGTGAAACGGAAAAAGCAAATTTGGCAGGCCGTTAGCTCTGTAATTAAGTATTTGGTAACCAAATCATTTAAGCAGCTTGAAAGGATACTAAGCCATAGCCAAAACAATGCGGGTAGATAGGTGTTTTTGGGAAGATGCATTTTTCTCTGAGGATTTATCTTTTTTAACAATTAGCATTGGTTTTTTGTAGAAAACGTTCTGCATCTAGCGCGGCCATACAACCTGTCCCAGCAGCTGTTACAGCTTGCCTATATTGAGGATCTTGAATGTCTCCAGCTGCAAAGATACCAGGAATATTAGTCTCCGTGGTGTTTGGCTTGGTTTGGATATAACCGTGACTATCTACTGTTATGTAAGGTAAAAAAGGTAATGTGTTGGGTTGATGGCCTATTGCAACAAATAAACCACTTGCCTGTATAAGGGTAATGGCTTTAGATGGGCTATGTATTACCTCTATGGCTTCTACTTGTTCTTGGCCTATAATGTCTTTGACTTCTGTCTGAAACCAGACTTGAATGTTGGGCTTTTTAAAAACCCGTTCCTGCATAATTTTGCTGGCACGCATTTGATCTTTACGGACCAAGAGATGTACTTTTTGACAAAGCTTAGCTAGATAAAGGGATTCTTCTGCAGCTGTATCACCTCCCCCTACCACTACAACGGTTTTATCCTTAAAAAAGAAGCCATCGCAAATGGCACAGGCAGAAACACCTTTACCATATAGCCTTTTTTCTGCTGGTAATCCCAGCCATTTTGCCGATGCACCAGCGGCAATAATAACGGCCTTAGCCAGTATATCCAGATCGTTGTCTAGTGTTAATTGTCGCGGATAGGTCGAAAAATCTACTTTAGTAATGGTGCTGCTTTTGATAATGGCGCCAAATCGTTCTGCTTGAGCTTGAAAGTCTTGCATCATAGCAGGCCCTGTGACGCCATTTCTATAGCCCGGGTAATTCTCTACATCTCCTGTAATGGTTAATTGACCACCCGGGTTTGGGCCTTGGTATAGAATAGGATGGAGGCCTGCTCGGGCAGCGTAAATAGCAGCCGTGTAACCAGCTGGGCCACCTCCAATAATTACTAGTTCTATAGGAATCATATTAACCTAAGTAGCATTTGAGCGTTTCGCTACTAACTGCTGCTTTTAGTTTTTTAATACCTTTTTCTTTTACTTGACGCACACGCTCGCGTGTGAGGCCAAAACGAGCACCTATCTCTTCTAGCGTTAGGATTTCTGTATTGTTCAGGCCAAAATAATAGCAGAGCACATCACGTTCTCTGGGGGTAAGTACTGCCAATGAACGTTGAATTTCTTTACACAAAGAATCATTCATTAATTCGCTATCTGGCTTTTTTTCTACATCACTTTCCAACACATCTAATAGGCTGTTTTCTTCTCCTTGTAAAAAGGGAGCGTCTACAGAGATGTGACGTCCTGCAACTTTTAAAGCACTGCGAACCTCTTCTGGATCAATCTCTAAGAACTGAGCCAGTTCATCAACTGTTGGTTCTCTTTCATACTTTTGCTCTAAACGAGAAAAGGTTCTAGAAATTTTGCTAAGCGAACTAATCCGATTCAATGGCAAACGAACAATTCTGGCTTGTTCGGCTAAGGCCTGCAATATAGATTGTCTAATCCACCAAACGGCATAAGAAATAAACTTAAATCCTCTTTTTTCATCAAACCGCTGAGCTGATTTAATCAGACCAAGGTTACCTTCATTAATCAAATCACTTAAAGATAGCCCTTGATTTTGATATTGCTTGGCTACAGAAACAACAAAACGAAGATTGGCCTTGGTGAGCCTTTCAAAAGCAGCTCTATCTCCCATTCTAATCTTTTTAGAAAGTTCCACCTCTTCATCAGCACTAAGCAATGGTACTCTACCAATTTCTTGAAGGTATTTGTCCAAAGATTGACTTTCACGATTGGTAATCTGTTTGCTTATCTTTAGTTGTCTCATGATTTCCTAAATTAAATAATGGATACATTCCTTTTTACCCCCCAGCTGCTACTACATCTGGGGCTAGTAACACTTTACGTGATAATCTATATTTACCTGTTTTAGGTTCTATACCAATAAGTTTTACCTGTAATTCTTCTCCAACTTCTAATACATCTTCGAGATTTTCAATACGTTCTAAACGAACCTCTGAAACATGCAAAAAGCCATCCTTACCAGGCATGAACTCTACAAATGCGCCATAGTTTAAGACAGACTTGACCTTACCTTTATATATTTCACCCATAACTGGCCTGGCCGTAATTGTCTTGATTCTACTAACCGCTTTTTCTAACATTTCTTGATTACCAGCAAATATGGTAACAATACCTTTATAGCCTTGTTCCGCAATATCTATATTGGTGAAGGTTTCTTTTTGAATTTCTTGTATGACCTTGCCGCCTGGTCCAATAATAGCACCAATCATCTCTTTTTCAACTTCTATGGTGACAATTTTAGGAGCATGTGGTTTACTATCTAGGCGAGGAGCAGCTATCGTTTCTGCCATTTTTTCAAGGATATGTAGTCTACCTTCTTTAGCTTGGTGTAGTGCTTTTTCCAGCATTGCATACGAAATACCGGCTACTTTCATATCCATTTGGCAAGCTGTAATCCCTTGATAGGTACCTGTTACTTTAAAATCCATATCACCGATGCGATCTTCATCTCCTAGAATATCAGATAAAACAGCAAAGCGACCTGTAGTAGGATCTGTAATCATGCCCATAGCAATGCCTGAAACAGCTGCTTTAACAGGAATACCAGCATCCATTAATGCTAAGGAACCGGCACAAACTGTGGCCATAGAAGAGGAGCCATTGGACTCAAGAATATCAGATACTACTCGTATGGTATATAAGTTTTCTTTATCAGGCGGAAGGACTGCTTTCAAGGCCCGCATAGCTAAATTACCATGTCCTATTTCACGGCGAGAAGGCCCTCTATTGGGTTTAACTTCTCCAGTAGAAAAGCCAGGAAAGTTATAATGGAGCATAAAGCGGTTATAGCCATCTTCCATGGCTCTATCGATAATCTGCTCATCAAATTTGCTACCCAGGGTAACTGTAGTAAGCGATTGGGTTTCTCCTCTTGTAAAAAGGGCAGAACCATGGGCAGATGGTAGGTAATCTATCTCAGACTCAATAGGCCTAATTTGGTCTAATAGTCGACCATCTAAGCGAACGTTTTCATTTAAAATAAGTGCTCGAATAGCTTGATTTTCCAGTTCATCTAGCCATTCTTTTTGTTGCGTAGTAGTTACTTCTTGGCCATTTTGATCTTTGGCAAGTTGTTCCCTGTAGCGATTTGACACAGCCATGAAGGCTTCTTTACGCAAAGCTTTAGAAGGTATATGTTGCTTGGCAACAGCATATAAGTCGGCATAAATGGCCTCACGCAAAGCGATTGGATAGCATACTATAGCAGATGCATGATGCGTTGTGCCTATTGTTTTTTCAACGCCAACGGCTTCCATAAGCTCTTTTTGTACCTGACATTGTAATTTAATCGCATCATGGGCATAGCGAATCGCTGCTATCATATCGGCTTCTCCCACTTCACTCATTGCGCCTTCTACCATGAGTATGCTACTGTCACTAGCGGCTACTATAAGGTTTATATCAGCTTGTTCAAGCAGACTAGGTGATGGATTGATTAAAAACGTACCATTTACACGGGCTACACGTACCTCAGAAATAGGGCCATTAAATGGAATAGAAGAAACAGATAAAGCTGAAGAGGCCGCTAAGGCAGCCAGTGCATCTGGTAAAATGGTCTCATCAGCAGATATTAATGATATATTGATTTGAATTTCACTATTAAATCTTTTCGGAAAAAGAGGACGAATTGCACGATCTACTAATCTAGCAATGAGTACCTCATGGTCTCCTAGCCTACCTTCTCTTTTTAGAAATCCTCCAGGTATTTTGCCAGAGGCAGCAAACTTTTCTTGGTAATCTACAGAAAGAGGTAAAAAACTAAATCCTCCCTCTTCTGGAGCCTCTTTAGCTACTACGGCAGCTAAAAGCATCGTATTACCCATTCGAATCAGCACAGAGCCATTGGCCTGAGTAGCCAATTTACCTGTTTCTATAGTAATGACCCGATTGTCGGGTAATTGTATTGTTTTTGAAATGACTTTTTTGAGCATATAAGTAGAATAAAGCGCAAGAAAAAAAATATAACAAAATCTTGGAAATAGCAAAAAATATTACGCTAGACTGTTTTCAAAATCTATTTATGATGGGGAGGCTTTAGGAGAAGTTTAGTCGAACATCGCAAAATAGTCAATCTATTTAACGAGGATAGACAAAGTTTGTCACCAAAAGCTACCATTAGAAAAATGGGTTTTAAAAAAACTATTACTTTCTTAAGCCAAGTTCCGTGATTATAGTTCTGTAACGAGTTAGTGCTGCTTCTTTAAATTTTTTAATGAGTTTCTTGCGTTTACCAACTTTTTTGGCAAGGCCATATTTGGCAGAATGATCCTTTTTGTTAACCTTCAGATGTGTTGTTAAATGCTTGATTTCATAGGTAAGGAGCGCAATTTGTGATTCATAAGAGC
Source organism: Candidatus Cardinium sp. cByotN1 (assembly GCF_022810525.1). Classification (NCBI taxonomy): domain Bacteria; kingdom Pseudomonadati; phylum Bacteroidota; class Cytophagia; order Cytophagales; family Amoebophilaceae; genus Candidatus Cardinium; species Candidatus Cardinium sp. cByotN1. The sequence continues at coordinate 14,572 of NZ_JAACGG010000006.1, read as the reverse complement.
CGCTGTCTTGCTCAGATTTTTTTAATCCAAAGGTTTTAAAAAGATTTCCCTTATCGGAATGGTCGAATACAAAAGTCTTAAAAAGAGCTTCTTTATTTTCGTTATTTTGATTGGTCAATTTCATAATGTTTTACAGTAAATTTAAACTTGGCCTAGCCAAATTTAACTATAAAATTACCTATTACCAAATTTGAGGTATCTATCTATTAAGCGCTATAGTAGTAATAGGCAGCCTTTTTGTTATAACAAGTAGCATAAACATGGCCTTACCTTGTTTTTTTAAGTAGTCTTGGTATGTTAGCCAACATATTAAATCCGTCTTTATGTACTTTTTTCATCATTTTGGCTATCATATCAAACTGTTTCAGCAATTGATTCACCTCTTGTGTCGTTTTGCCACTGCCCTGTGCGATGCGTTCACGGCGACTTCGGTCAATAATATCGGGATTTCTTCTTTCCTTAGGTGTCATAGAGGCTATGATTACCTGACAGTTTTTAAATAAATCATCGTTTAAAGGTATGTCTTGTAGTGCGTTGCCCAACCCGGGTAACATGCTAACCATTTCTTTTAGATTGCCCATTTTTTTAATTTGTTCGATTTGTTTGGCTAAATCTTCTAAATTAAATTGGTTGCTTTTTATTTTTTGATGTAATTTGCGTTGTTGTTCTACATTATATACTTGTTCTGCACGTTCTACAAAAGAGATTACATCTCCCATCCCTAGAATACGGCTAGCCATACGGTCTGGATGAAAAAGATCTAGATCTTGCATTTTTTCACCCGTACTGATAAACTTTATAGGTTTGGCTACTACACTACGAATAGAAAGTGCGGCACCTCCACGGGCATCTCCATCTAGTTTAGTAAGTACTACTCCGTCAAAGTTAAGTTGCTCATTAAAAGCTTGTGCAGTGGTAACTGCATCTTGGCCTGCCATGGCGTCCACTACAAAAAGTGTTTCAGCGGGTTTTAACGCTTGTTTAAGCATACAGATTTCCTGCATCATCTTTTCATCAATCGACAAACGACCTGCGGTATCTATGATAACAAGGTCTATGCCTTTATTTTTTGCCTCTTGAATAGCATTTTTCGCAATAGTATGAGGATTTTTTTCTTCTGGTTCTGTATACACACTTATACTAAGCCCTGCACCTAGTTTGGCCAGTTGGTCAGCTGCTGCCGGTCTATAGACATCACAAGCCACTAGGAGGGGTATTTTATTTTTTTTTTGGTAGTAATGAGCTAACTTAGCTGCTAAGGTTGTTTTTCCAGCCCCTTGTAATCCGGCCAAGAGTATAATGGCTGGATGGCCCGTGAGACGAACTTCAGCCTGTAGGCCACCCATTAAATCTGTTAAGGCATCTTGTACCAACTTTGTAAAGAGTTGACCCGGCGAAACGGATGTAATCACATTGGTTCCAATCGCTTGTTGCTTAATAGCATCTGTAACTTGCTTGGCTACTTTATAGTGCACATCTGCTTGAACCAGACTTCTACGAATTTCCTTTATAGTAGAAGCAATATTTATTTCTGTAATACGGCCTTGCCCTTTTAAAGACTTTATGGCTTTTTCTAGGTTCTTACTAAGACTTTCAAACATAACATATTTAATTTTTTTATTCCTGTTACTTTACTTTATGGAATTGTTTGGTAGTGGAGCGTGCTACAATTTTGTTCTTGTAAAATCTTTTTGGCGATTGCTTGGACCGTTTCTAAGTCAACTTGCCTAATATACTCAATTTTCTTGTTTACCAAGTTGGTATCACCCTCTAAAGTGGCTAATGCCAATTCTTGTGCACGATGTACTAGATTTACCTGGCCAAATAGCATGTGTGTTTCCATTTGATTTTTTACCTTTTCTAAGGTGATAGTGGTGGTAGTCTCTACTTGCTTTAATACTTCTAGTAAAGCGGTTTCTGCTTCCTCAAAGGAAACTTTTGGCGTCAAACTGCCACTAATCACCAATAGGCCTGGGTCGAACGATTCCGTCATATAGGCATCTATTCTGGTGTAAAGGGCTTGTTTTTCTACAAGGTTTGCAGGTAGCAAAGCAGACTTTCCTTCACTGAGTAGGTTGCATAATACTTCTGCGGCATAGTAACCTGCCATCCCTTTTCCTGGCATATGATAGGCTTTATAGAGTATAGGAAAGGGTACATCACCCTGCACTATTTTTCGTCTGGCTGCTACTTGTTCTGGTTCTTGAGGCAAGGATCGATGGTATGCGGGGCCAGCTGGAATGGGTTCAAACCATTTTTTACACAATGTGGCTACTTGTTGTTGGGTTACCTTGCCTGCCACCACTAAAATGGCCTGGTTGGGCCTATAAAATTTGTAATAAAAGGCTTTTACATCATCCATAGTAGCCTGTTCTATGTGGTTTAATGATTGACCAATAGTGGGCCATTTGTAAGGATGGGTGGTATAGGCCATATTGGTTAAATGGTGCCATGCATCACCATAAGGTTGGTTGAGGTAATGTTCTTTAAACTCTTCTATAACTACTTTTCGTTGTATTTCGAGTGATTTTTCATTAAATGCAAGCCCGAGCATCCGGTCGGACTCAAGCCAAAAGGCGGTTTCTAGGTTAACAGCAGGCAGGGCGCAATAATAATTGGTTAAATCTGTGGTGGTATAAGCATTATTGGAACCCCCTACTTGTTGTAATGGGGTATCATAAATGGGAATGTTACAAGACCCACCAAACATTAAATGTTCAAACAAGTGAGCAAAACCTGTTTTTAAAGGATCCTCATCTCGAGCCCCTACATCATACATAAGGTTCATTACGGCAATGTGGCTGGTTGGATCTTCATGTACAATAACTTCTAAGCCATTGGACAACCTAAATTGTTCAAAATGAATCATCTTAAATTATAGAGCTAAATAAAAAAATCGCTATAGTGCATGACATCGAATCATAGTTTTCTTTTGAAAGGTTGCTTATGCTGCAGCCATTGGTGTAAGAAACGGAGCGCAAAACCGCCATCTACTAGGCGTAATTTGAGCACGGGATCCAAGTGTAAACCTACCAGCAGAAGTAGCGCTTTGAAAAAAGGTTCATGGGAGCTAGAGTGGTTAGGTTAACGATGCCTTGAAAGGTTTGACAAACGCTTCCAATTAGCTGAATATCAACGAAACGATCACCAGATAGTGGCCTAAAAGTTACTTGCAAGCTACCCCCTTTGGTGATGGCTTGTATAGGACTATTTAAACCATAATAGGCACTGGCCACTATTGCGCTAGCGACTACTCCTGTGCCACAAGATAATGGCTCTGACTCCAATCCACATTCACACGTGCGGACCAGTATCGTGTTTTTTTCTGTTAATTGCATAAAGTTAAGATTAACCCCCTCTTTTTCAAACGGGTGTCTATTTCTTCTTGGAAACCCAACTACTTGCATATCAACCGCTTGAATAGTATCTACCATCTCTACGTAATGGCGTGTACCATTGTCTAAAAAATAGCCTTCATCTAATTTTTCAATCCTATCTATATCTTGAAAGGTTAGATAAACCAGATCATTATTTATATATCCTGTGTGTGGGCCATCTATAGCCACAAAATCAGCTTTTTGATCGATGATGGCTAATTGATGTGCGTAGTGTAGTGCCGCCCTGCTTCCATTAGCACATAACCCCCCCCCTTGGCTGCCATCTGCGTTATAGTGTAGTAGGCCAAAATCATAGCCTACTTTTTTTTCAATGGTAATGATACCATCTGCCCCAATCCCAAACTGTCTATGACAAAGTTGCTTGGTTAGGATAGGGTCATATGTATAGGATAGGCCTTGAGAATTATTAATCAGAATAAAATCATTTCCAGTAGCTTGGTACTTGGCAAATTTAAGTTGCATATAGATACCCTTTAAAGAGGTTACAAACTAACTCACTAAACAGCTTTACAAGATACAAATATTGTGTTGAACATTTAATATTTGTCGTGTACGTTTTTGTTAAGTAAGATTAGCTTAACTTAATAGGGCTGGAAGTAGCAGGTCGCTATTGAGCGATATGATACTAGGATTAGCAGATGGGTCATTTTTAGCTCTAAGGTGTCTGCTTGTAACAATTTTTATAAAGGCTTTTTCATACTACTTTTTAATCAAGTAACAAGTAAAAGAAAAATGCCTTTTCAATTGCCAAAAAACAATGATTTCAAAATTAAAATAATATATTAATTTTATTGAATATCTGATTCGATAGTTCAATGTATACAAGTAAATCACAATCTTTGACTGTATAATAAAAATGCTTATACTGGTCTCCATTTTCGGATTTACTGTATAGTTTTTTATGCTCTTGTTTATGTTGCCATTTCAAGCCCTCATCCTTATCCTTATAACTGTCTCTTTTTTATTTCTGAGATCTTCTGCTGCAAAAGAACAGCTCATTAAACTCAAGCCAAGCAATTTCTTAATAGGATATACTGGCTGTTATGTTATAATCATGACTGCTGTATTAAGTTATCTAGGTAAGGGCCTTATGTATTGGTATACGCTCCAATTTGCTGCAGGTTTTTGGCTTATAGGCTATGCAATTGTTTCTAAAAAAGAAGTTCCATCTTGGGAAATTAGTAGATTGTGGCTCATAGGTGCCATTTTTTGTTTGCCTATAAATTTACTTTGGCATTGGTGGCGTCTAGCCGATTATGCATTTCTATTAAAGTTATCTATAGCGCAGTTATCTGTAATCTTATTTATATTTCCGTTGCGTTTAGCCATAACAATGCTGGTAACTATGGTGTGTGCCATCATATATGTCTTTTATTGTGTGGGTAATTTGATGGTATTCACAGATGATGTAATGTCTTTATTCGGATTCAGTATATTGATTTTTACGATGATTATTTATACTAAAATCCAAGTAACTGATTATAGAGCGCATAACCGCTACTTAAGGAATAAAGCAAAGTTGCAACGAGAAAAAGATTATAATTTAAAGCTAAAACAGGTTATGCATAATTTACATATCAACGCTACCGAAGGCTATTCAGAAAAAGATACCACTTTTTTAAAAAAAGTGGTCAAAGATGTGATGGAGTCGGCTTGCTTTTTAGAAGATGATCCTCTTTATAAGGAAGATCTATCAACTATTATGAATAAGTTCGCCTTATGGTCTATATTTTTGAAGCAACATGCTAAATCTCAAGCGCATTTACCATTGTTACCAACTGCAATTGGCCTAAATGAACTGATAGAGCAATTACAAATTTATTTAAATGGTTCGGCAGCATCCGTTCCAAAGCTGATAATAGTAGAAAAAAATATTGATTTTCAAAGTAAAATTGTATGTGATGTTAGTCAACTTATCCATTTATTGGTCTCTGTTATTTTACGTACTGCTCATCCAGATCAAAGTGAATCTATACGCATTCATATGCATGCTACTCGATTAAAATACCATAAATATGGCCCTATTAAAACACAACGTCCCCCAGAAATAGCCTTTCCAGCTATAGGGTTCATGATTAGTAGTGCGGATGCCTCTGTAGCAACATTACCTGCTATTAAGACGCATTATGAAGATATCACTGAAGGGATGGAGGTTATGGGAACACTTAACCAGCTAGTTTCAGAAGGTATAAATGTGCAAAAAAAACCAATAGAACGGATCGTGCGTGCCCACTATGGTTATCTGCAATTTCCCTCTGCTAAAGAAAAGGCTATTTTACTGGTGCTGCCTTGTGATGTAACACTTGTTCGAGACGAGATGATTAATAATGTGACTCCTTCAAAGAGTTTTGTGACCAAAAGTGAAATGGATGCTTCCATGATGGTATTAACCAGATTTAAAGATTATGCTTGTAAGATGTCTGCTGTTCACATAGGTGTAATCGATGAAATATTGTTATTGCTAAGGCGTTGTTATGCTTTTAGGCGACATGTATCAGGAGAATTGTTTTATGTTCGTGCGGTAGGGATTGCTCGATTAGTAACAGATTGGGTCGCTTATCTTCCCGAACCAATCTATGCTGCTTTGCTCTATGATTTAATTATTTATACTGATTTACCACTTTCTTATATTAAAGCTAATTATAATCTAGCTATTTTTTCCTTTGTACAGTCTATTGTATCCATCAATGAACGCCAAGAGATAGAGCCCTCTGGGCTTTATCTGGATAACCACCGTAATAAGGTGGTTAACCGAGATCAGCTCTTTGTGCTTTGTATTAAATTGGCTGAGCGGCTCTATGATTTACGCCACGCTTATGGTTATACCCATAAAGTGCAAGTAGCAGATATGGCCAAAGAAACGCTTACTGTAGATATTTGCCTGGCAAAGAAATATTTAGATAGCCATATCGTAGAAGCATTGGAAATGGCAGCTCAAGATGCATTAAAAATGTGTTTTGAAACAAGGTAAGGTGTTTTTACCCATGTTTTGAACAAATACAAAAAATAAGATGCTTTTATATTCAAGCTACTTTTCTAGCTTTAAGGTGGGTTTTAGAGCTGGAAATCATCTAATTTTTATATTGTTTTTATATTTAAAAAGTTATGTATACAAGTGACGAAAGTGATGAAAAAGAAAAATTTTGGCTTAATACCCCATTAAACGAAATGACTGCACCACAATGGGAGTCCTTGTGTGATGGCTGTGGTAAATGCTGCTTGCTTAAAATAGAAGATGCAGTAAGCCAACAAGTGCGTACTACAAAGATTTGTTGTCGGTTACTCAATACCCGTACTTGTCAATGTTCCAACTATAAAGAACGTTTTCGTTATGTTGATGATTGTATTAAGCTGAATCCTAGCAATCTTAAAACTATTACTTGGCTACCTAAAAGTTGTGCCTATCGCCTTGTTAAAGAAAAAAAACCACTACCTGATTGGCATCCATTGATTACTAAAGATCCGAAATCTACCATTAAAAGTGGAAATTCTGTTAAAAGCTTTGTTGTACACCCAGCCTTGGTCAATAGACCTATTATAGCCTATTTATTAGAGGAACCGGCCAACTAACCTGCTTGTGATAGATCCAGTGAATCTATCACCATCCTATTTTTTGTATCTGTTCAGGAAATGGCGTCAACTTAAGGAGTTTTTAATTATTTTTATTTGATTATGCGTTTTTTATTTTACTTTTTGCTTGATCAAAAAGTAGCCAAAAAATCAAGTGCTGATGAAAAAAAGGCGCGTTTTTTCCTAGCATAAGCCATTGGATGAGCGGAAACTATTTTTTTTGTTTGGGTAGTAGATAATGAGCAGCCATCATGGCCATTCCATTGGCGATCATAGCCATACAAGAGCCGTTTATAGTTGTAGCTGGTTCAATCCATTTGTTCCAACTCAAAATAGTCAATAGACCTGTAGCCATACCAATCAAAGCAGTAGGAGAGCTACCTCGAAAACCCAGAATAGCTAATATAAAAGGAGCCGTTACGATAGGTATGAAGCAATCAAAACGAAATTTGAATAAAGAAAATAAATCGCTACAGGAAAAACTAACTATGATCGTTATAACACCTACAAAAAGCGCAGTTACTTTAGCCAGGCGCAGTTGGCGATTATAAGATACTGGCTTTTTAGTCATCATACTACTTACGATATCATTACTGAACATAACGCAACAACTATTTAAGTAAGTATCAGCTGTAGAAATAGCCATAGTTAACAAGCTGATGACGACAAACCCTTTAAAAATGGGGGCAATATGGGCCATTATATAAATCCATACTTCTGTTGCCAATAAGTGGGGTGCAGCTATCAAACTATATAAACCAATTAAAATTATAAAAACCGATATAAAAAGACTAAAAATACTAGTAAAGAAGAAAACCATCCCGGCTTGTAAGCAATCGGCAGACATATAGATTTTCTGTATAACAGGGGGATTGATATTGACTACTAGACTAGAGAGAAACAGGGCAAAAACAGCCAACTGTTTAGGTTCACATTGCCATAATTTATCAAACGCAAACATTTCTTTTGTTCGTAACAAAGATAGCATTTTGGGCTTACCAGTTGCTTCAAATATAGAGAAAGCCAAAAAAGGAATGATAATAAAAAAAACAAAGATTTGTGCTACATCTGTAAAAGTAATGATACGTAGCCCGCCAATACGGGCATAAAAAACCAGAATCAAGATGGCGCAGATAGTGATAATACGCCGATCAACTGAGTCTATACACATACTGATCGATCGCGACATTACATTAATTTGAATAGAAATAGTAAAAATAGCCAAACCAATGTTGGCTAAACCTGTTACCATCCTGGGATATTTACCATAGACCCTACCTATACTCTCTGACATAGAGAGGTTATGCATAAATGGCCTCATACGTAGCGATAACCAACTGATCAACCAGTAAGGAAAAACGCTGGTGGCAAGTATAAAAAACACCCAAGAAAGTCCAAAATTATGGATCTGTTCTACACCAATCATTAGCCGTCCTCCTCCATAGATAAGCGCCAGTAGCGTACCTACCAAAGGAGGGGTATGCAGCTCTTGATTTCCTAAAACATATTCTCTAAATGAAGTTGATATTCTAGTAAAAAAAATACCAATACCCAAGAGTAATAGTAAAAAAACTATTACCATCGTAAGGGCAATATTGCAACTGCTCATAGTATAAATAATGAAAACGATACGAAATCGTAAATAAAAATTTGGTAAGATACACCTGAGATTATGTTTTCTTTAGGTTTAAACAAGTGAAAACAACTTACAACAATAAATTAATTTAATATAAACGTCTAATAATATGAAATATTTACCTAGATAAATAGACAACTAGGAGAGCTTGATTGCTTTTGTACTAAGCAAGAAGTAACATGAAAAATTCATTTTTTACCAATCTGGTCAACAAATTATAACTTTATTTGTTTTGCAAGAGGTCTATTTGTATTTTCAAATAGTCTGATTACCTTTACCAGTAATTTAAAACTTACAAGGCTTAATACATGGTTACAACTATTTCAGAGGGCTATCACATACCAGTGATGCTGGATGAGGTGATAGAAGGATTGGCTATAGTACCAACTGGAAACTATGCAGACCTTACTTTTGGAGGGGGGGGCCATGCAAAGAAAATCATTGAAAACCTTTCTAGCGGCCGTTTATTTGCCTTTGATAGGGACCCAGAGGCTGCTAGGATTGCCCAGTCTTTTACAGATAAACCTTTAACTTTTATTAGAACCTCTTTTCGTTTTGCTAAGGAATTTCTAAACTTCTATGGCGTGGAACAGCTAGATGGTCTACTAGCAGACTTAGGTACCTCTTCTCACCAAATAGATAGGCCTGAACGTGGTTTTTCTACTCGATTTGATGGTAAATTAGATATGCGAATGGATCCAAATGGCCCACATTCAGCGCAGCACGTCGTCAATACCTATAGACTGGAGCAGTTAATCCACTTATTGCATAGCTATGGAGAAGTAGCTAATGCAGCTGCTATTGCTCAGGCTATTATCAGCGTACGCGACCAGTCGCCTATTCTCACTACTTACCAATTGAAGGCTATTGTTGAACCATTCGCCCCTAATCTAAAAGTAAATCAATATTTTGCAAAAGTATTTCAAGCATTTCGTATTGAAGTAAATAATGAACTAGTTGAGTTAGAAAGGTTGTTAGAGCGTAGTGTTGAACTGATTAAACCCAAAGGACGTTTGGCCATTATTGCTTACCATTCTTTAGAGGATCGATTGGTTAAAAACTTTTTCAATACAGGTAATGTACGGGGAGAACGGCAACAAGATGGGTACGGTAATCTGTTACGTCCTTTTGTTCCATTACAAAAAAAGCCTTTTACACCTTCTATAGAGGAGGTGCACCGCAATAATCGTGCCCGAAGTGCACGGTTACGGATAGCTGTACGTGTTGCATCACCGGCTCAAATAAGAAGCATATAAAGATCTCTTGACCTTTTAACCATCATGAATAAATAGATAATGGCTATAGAATTTTTTGCACTTTTGTTTTCAGCATTACTGGGTGGCTTAATTGTTACTGGGCAATCTTCCATCAAGCTATTACCACGCTTGTTAACCTTTTCGGGTGGTTACCTATTGGCCAATACTTTGTTACATCTAATGCCTGAGCTTTTTATTTCCCAAGTTAGGCCACTCTATATTGGTGGTTATATTATGATAGGTTTTTTTTTTCAGCGTTTTATTGAAAACTTTAGTGCTGGCGTAGAGCATGGCCATTCTATGGCTCCAACTCCAGACCATTGTGGTGTGAAAAATTATAAAATATTTTCTTTTTTAAGCTCTATCGCATTGCATGCGCTTTTAGATGGCACCCTTTTGGCACATGGTCATGGGCATGATGCGAACCGAGAAGGGCTTTTACTGGGCATGATGTTGCATAAATTTTTAGAAGCCTTTGCTTTAATGAGTGTATTACGTGGCTTTAGTCTATCCATAAGACGTATGTTAAGCTATTTAGGGCTATTTTCTTTAGCCTCTCCAGTAGGGCTCTGTCTAAGTAGTTATCTTAACCACCATCTTTCTGATGGTGGTAGCACCATATTACTGGCCATTGTAACGGGTAATTTTTTGTACATTTCAGCCACCATGCTCTTTGAAGCCAGTCCCAATCATCATTCGAACCGGTTTACTTTGTGGATTTGTTTACTTGGAGCTGGATTGGCGGCATTGGTCGAATTTTTATTGTAATGGAAACATCTGACATCAGTAAAGAAATCAAACATTTAGTAAATTCCATTCGCTACTACAATGCGTGTTACTTCCAAAAAGGAATTTCGCTAATTTCTGATTATGCCTATGACCAATTAGTAGAAAGATTGACTCAGTTAGAGCAGGCTTACCCCCATTTAAAGCTCCCTGACTCTCCAACTGAAGTGATTGGAGAATATCCTTCTAAAGGGTTTAAAGTGGTTTATCACCAAACCCCTATGCTCTCTTTAGCTAAAACCTATTCAGAAAAAGAAGTAGAACAATTTATTACAAGGGTCAAAAAAATGGTTCCGCATGGGACTATAGATTTTATATGTGAACCTAAAATAGATGGTGTGGCCCTGAGCATTCATTATGAAAATGGCCATTTGGTAGGTGCTGTTACACGTGGTGATGGGGAAAAAGGAGATGATGTAACTCGCCATGTTTGTCAATGTTTGCCTTTACCCCAAAAAATTCAAGATCCCCCATCTGCCTCATTTGAAGTGCGTGGAGAGGCCTTTATGCCTAAGGCTGTTTTTACGGAATTAAATCGTATGCGTAAAGCAAGAGGAGAAGCTTTATGGGCTAACCCTCGTAACATTACCGCAGGTACATTAAAATCACTAGATGTAGCTTTAGTTAAAGAGCGTCCATTAGCATTTTATGGGTATAGTTTTTATGCATCATCTTATATGTGTCCTACCCAAGAAGCTGCTTTGGCTTTGCTGGTCACTTTAGGCTTCTCTGTTGCGCCTATCTATAAAGTATGTACTAATATTACAGCAATAATGGACTATATTCATTACTGGGCTGAACATAAGCAAAATTTACCGGTTGATGTGGATGGTATAGTAATCAAAGTAAATAATCTTGATCAACAACATAGGATTGGTATAACTTCCAAATCGCCACGTTGGGCGATTGCCTATAAATACCAGCCAGCAATGGCTCATTCTACTTTGGAAGAGGTAACTTTTCAAGTAGGCAGAACAGGTGCTATTACGCCAGTAGCTCATTTTAAGCCGATTGCATTAGCGGGGACTATAGTTTGCCGTGCTTCTTTGCATAATGCAGATGCGTTAGCTAGGCAAGATCTCCATTTGGGCGACAAGATTTTTATTGAAAAAGGAGGAGAGATTATTCCCCAGGTAGTTGGTGTAGACCTTTCTTCCCGTAAGAAAAGCAGCAAAACTGTTGTTTTTATTCGCCAATGCCCTGCTTGTGGTACGCCACTTCATCGAGAGGAAGGAACAGTGGCTTACTATTGTCCTAATAAGCAGCAATGTGTGCCCCAGTTAAAAGGTGCTTTATTGCATTTTGCGCATCGCAAAGCTATGGATATTCATACCTTAGGGCCTCAAACCATTGAGGCATTGTTACAGGCTAAATTGGTTCAAAATGTAGCAGATTTGTATACATTGCGTTATGAGTCAGTCCAATCTTTAGAAAGATTTCAAGCACTATCCACACAAAAATTATTAACTAATATTGAAGCTTCAAAAACAAAGCCTTTTGATAGCCTATTGTTTGCCTTGGGCATTAAGCATGTAGGCGAAACGGTAGCTAAAAAACTAGCCAGACACTTTAGATCAATGCAGCGGTTGCAACAAGCTACTCAAGCAGAGCTGTTACAGGTACCTGATATTGGAGAAAAGATTGTTCAGAGTATACTCGATTACTTGCAAGACCCTTACCAAAAAGCGATTATTAGTGGGCTTCAAGCTGCCGGTTTACAGTTTGCTCTTCCAGAAAGTGTTGAGGTTTTATGGCCATTATCCTCAAAACAATTTGTTATATCGGGTACCTTTCAAAGGGTTACAAGAAAAGAATTAACTAAATTAATTGAGGCAGCAGGAGGGAGGGTCTTATCTGCTGTTTCTGCTAAAGTCCACTACTTGGTAGTAGGAAGCAAAGCGGGTCCATCCAAGTTAGCTAAAGCCAAACAATGGGAAATTCCCATTTTAGAAGAAAATGATATTATAAAGATGCTACCATGATGCATTTATATGCAATTTTTAAGTTTTTTATTTTAGGCATAGTTACCCATTTTAGCTTAAAAAATAGGAAGGCTACCCGCAGTAATGTAGGGTTAAATCAAGCAACTACCATAGGCGTACTATATAGTTATGAAACTCCTGCCAAGCATGAGGTGGTACAACGTTTTATTCGAGATTTAAAAAACTTGGATAAACAAGTTAGCGTGCTCTGTTATACTACAGGAAAAGACCGTGCCCATGCCACTAGCCATTTACGTTATGCTTTTGGCCATCATGCGATTACTATTTTAGGGAAGATAGAAAACAACCGCATCAAAAAGTTTGTAGAAACCCCTTTTGATTATCTATTTCATCTAGATTTGAGTACTAATTCAGTTTTAGATTGTATTGTAGCTAAACATCAAGCTAAGTGTCGGGTAGGTCATTTTGAAGCTACACGCAGAAATCTATTTGAAGTCATGGTAAAGGTAAGTCGGACCAATCCTATTGAAGACATTAAAAGACTAGCTAAGCAGATGTTGCACTATACCGAATGTATGGCAGGGTAAAGAATGATGAATGTTTATTTAGATAATGCAGCTACTACCCAATTAGATGAAGAAGTATTGGCCGCTATGATGCCCTATATGGCGGGTTTTTGTGGTAATCCCTCCTCTGTGCATCGTTATGGTTGTCAGGCTAAAGCAGCGCTTGAAAAAGCCAGAAAAAAAATAGCCAACTTGTTCAAAGTTTCGCCTTCTGAAATATTGTTTACTGCTGGAGGTACAGAAGGGAATAATATGTTATTAAGGGGCATTATAGAGGCGATGCCAATTGCTCATGTTTTAACTTCTCCATTAGAGCATCTTGCAGTGCGGATGCCACTAGAAGCGTTAGCCCAACAGGGTAAGATTCAGCTGTCCTATATTGGGGTTAACCAAATGGGTGAGTTTGGGTTGGATGAAGTAGAAGCGTGGTTAAAAACACATCCCCATGCCTTGGTCAGTTTTATGCAAGTCAATCATGAAATAGGTAATATAACAGATATAGAGGCTATTCACCAGCTTTGCCAACAATACGGTGCATTTTTGCATTCAGATACTATTCAAAGCATTTATTCTGGCTTGCTTGATTGTTTACCTTGTGACCTTGCCTTAGGCTCTGCTCATAAAGTACATGGTCCCAAAGGGATTGGCTTTGTCTATATAAGTGGTAAGGTTGCTGTTGCCCCACTCATTACTGGAGGTAGCCAAGAGTTAAATATGCGTGGCGGAACGGAAAACGTAGCCTATATTGTTGGCATGGCTAAAGCATTAGAAATTGTTTTTCGGGATAGATCAAAAGTGGTAGCCCATTTGTTAGCTATTAAGGAACATATGATCACATTACTAAAAAGCCATATTCCTGATATCATCTTTAATGGCCATAGCGCAAGCTTAACTAAAAGCAGCCCTAATCTATTAAATATTTCATTACCTGGCTCGAAAGCGCATGATATGCTGGTCTACCATTTAGATATTCATGGTATAGCCGTCTCTACAGGCAGTGCCTGTACAAGTGGTAGTGCTTTAGGTTCACCTGTTATAGCTGCTTTGCAAAAAGAAACCAAACACGCTATACGTTTTTCATTTAGTAAATATACCAGCTTTGAAGAAATTGAAAATACAGTTGCCTTGTTAACCAAACTCTATACAAAGTAGTCAGGTTGTTGCGCTACTGTAGGCTAAACAAGTTGTTTGAAACCTGCGTAGCAGGCAAGTTCTGTGTGGCCACTTTTACCAGTAACCTGAACACATCGTTTTCGTTCACCACTATGGCTTATGCTAGGAAAAAAACGCGCCCTTTTTTCATCAGCGCTTGATTTTTTGGCTACTTTTTGATCGAGCAAAAAGTAGCTTTAAAAAATTCATTTTTTACCAGTGTCAGAAACAGACACTTTTTTGTTTATCCCTGTCGTAGAGCTGA
>NZ_JAACGG010000059.1:0-1986 GCF_022810525.1 Candidatus Cardinium sp. cByotN1 | reverse complement strand
AGCCAAAAAAATTCAGCCCTTGTAAAAAGTTGCGGAAAAGCGCCTCTTACAGCTGAAAAAACAGAATTTGGCCGCTACGCGGGCTTCAAACAGGCTGTTTTTCTGGTCAGCTGTAATGGGTGCTTTCTGGTCGCAACTTTTTGCACAAGAGCGGTGTTTTTTTTATCATATAAGTCTACAGCGCTTAACGTAGCCCAAAAAGCTGCTACAAATGCTACCATATAGATAGAAAATCAGCACCAGTTGTTCGTAAAGGGCAACCAAGCTGATCCCTAGTTAAATAGATTGTTTTATTTTCTCTGAAAAATAGATAGAAATTTTGTTTTAGAATCGGCCTGCTTTGGGGTTTGTAAATCATTAAATACTTTCTTGAGTTCATCTCGAGACATCTTGGGACGGATGCCTAGTTTTTTGAGATTCTTCCGAATAGATTTCCTGATTTTAACGAATTTTTTGTTTTCATAAAACAGTAGGACCTTATCACCTAGTATACTAACGTTTGGTTCCGGGCGTTTATCATCGAGTACAAAATAAACAAAAGTCTCAGCCAGGTCTTCGTAATGATCCGTTTTCGCATAACTGCTAATGTATTTTTTGCTTTGTGAATAAGCCCTTGTTTTGTAATATGTGTTGGCTCTCGCTTCATTATAACCAGTCAAGTAGTTCTTTACAAGAGTCTCACATAGAGCGTCATGATGCATACCAAGATTCAAATCACCGTAATCATCGACAAAACGACTCAAAGCATGGCATTTTTTCCGAGAATAATAATTATCTGGTATAGACTGGTTTTTTTTCATAATTGAATCGTCTTTATAAATCTTTGTTTCCCCTACAAGATATGCTTGGTCTTTATTCATTGTCAGATAATGACCCAATTCATGGATCATTGTACAAATGATAAAAGGGGAGTCTAGGATCTTATAACAATAGTTCCTCTCGTCATCAAATGTGTCAAATGCCATGCCCAAGCGGAAGATTTTTAGAGAATTACTGAATTTAGGGCCCATATGACCGATGTACCCAATACCTTTTGAATCGAATATCTCAAAAATTTGGATTCCTGGCCTATCTTTCTTGCGAAATAAGTTGGCAACCAAGTTAAATAATTTTTGATGCTTAGCCAGATTAGTTCTTTCTTTTGCCCATAGCGCAGGATCATATCCAGATTCCGGTGTAGGTTTGAATAACTTGTAAGGCTGAAGTTGATCATTATCATCAACTTTGTATTGTACAATTACTTTACCATTAGTAGGTATAAGCCTGTCTTCGGCAAAAATGTTTTCAGTACTAGTGTTGTTTTGTGCATCAAGGTGCGCCACGATGCCCATAGAAAGAGGAGAGTAACCGGCAAGCATTCGATTTTGCGCATGGTTTGTATGGCTGCACCCAATGGACATTAGACTATATATGCCCAACAAATAAGTAATAACTATTTTTTTTATATATTTTATTTTCATCTCTAGTTTTAAATTAATATATTAAGATATTAGTTAGCATTCTTTGTTATCGTTCTTTAAGCTTGAGGTGTATACATTCAGGCCTATGGCAGCATACCAAGAAAAAATAAAACGCCCCTTGTAAAATAGTTGCTACCAGAAAGCAGATCTTGCAGCTGACATAAAAAAACAGCCTCTTCGAAGCCCGCGTAGCCGGCAAGTTCTGTTTTTCCAGCTGTAAGAAGCGCTTTCAGCGACTTTTTACCCAGGGCTTGATTTTTTGTCGACTGTTTTATCAAGAAAAAACTAGTATACATCATATTGTTTATCATTCAAAAAAATATATAACTTCCTTAAGTTGAGGCCATTGTTTGTTCAGCTTAGTGATACGAAGCAGTTTTTATACCACTTTTTGACCAAGCAAAAAAAAGCCATGTAACTTATAAAAAAACTATCTACCTTGCAGGGTGTAACATTTATACCTCAAAAAAAGGAATAAAACATGGAAAAAATTACTCCAAAAGTAGATATCGCCTTCAAAAAAATA
>NZ_JAACGG010000058.1:0-3164 GCF_022810525.1 Candidatus Cardinium sp. cByotN1 | reverse complement strand
CTGCGCTTTCTGATCGCACTTTTTTGAAAGGGCGTGTTTTTTTACTAGCATAAGCCATAGTGGTAAACGGAAACATAGAATAGCGTTTTTGAATGGATGATTAGTAGGTCATCCCGCTTACACCCACCGATAAAAATTGAGACTACGTTTTATTGAAAAAGCCCAATTTTTTCAGAATCCGACATTTAAGTCTCTTGATCAACTGTTTTGCTATTTCAGTTGTAACGACCACTTTCTTATCACAACTATTTTATAAGAGGTCTTTTTTCTTTTTGTAGGTGGTCCGGTCCTACCACAATGGTGAATCTGTCCTCTATAATATATCAAGTATATTTATGAGGCTTTTTTTATAAAGAAAAAAGTAAAATAAATATTCCTTTAACCTCATGCTATGTTGATAGATTGGTATGTTTATTTTTATAATAAAAAATAGCTCAAAGAATCAACCCTTTTAAATTCAATTTTTAATTGATTATCAATGCTTTATATTTTTTAATTCTATCTATTTTTCATAAAATTGTAAATAAGCAAAAGCATATACCTTAGGGGCAATTGGGCCTAATTAAGGTTGATTTTTGCTTTGATTCAAGCTAAGCAGATGGAACCATATAAATATAGATTATCAAATATACATGGTAAGCATGCTGCTTAGTGAGCGTTATATCTTATCATTTTAAAAACAAATACAGATGAAAAATAAATATAGACAATATAAAGCAAGCTTACTGATGGGACTATTAACCTTATATACTTTGTCTTCTTGTGTTAACACACGGCAAGCATCAAATTTCAGCTTTAAAAAAACTATAGTTGGTGCTTTGATTTACGCTAATGGTAATGGTACGCCTGCTTCTGCTGCTGTTGGTTCACCTAATTCAATTACACGCAGTAATCCAAACAGTGGGATAGTAACGTCAACAAAAGATAAGTGTTTTAATGAGTGTTTAAGTACCTGTATGGTTAATCCTTCGTTAATAGATGATTCCGATGCCTTACTCAAGAAAGCATTATTGAATAAAAATTTTTTAGACAATCATACACCTGAATCTACAGCATTGCAAGGAGAAGAAAGTTGGCTAAATGACAAATATGTGCATAACACCTCAAAAGAAAGTCCAACACCTGTTAATTACAAACCTTTAGTTCATTACAAAGGGATATTTAATTACGAAGAGGTATTCAATCACACGCCCTTGAATACCACTTTGTTTTCTTCGATTCATAAGACATACCCAATCTCAACCTTCGAAAAAGCAACCTATATTTTAATGGAAACAGGTATACCTCTCAATAAACAAACGTTTGAATATTTGTGTAACCAAGGGTTGGATGTAAATGTCAAAGACAGTACAGGCAGAACACTGCTTATGTGGATCGTCAAGAATTTTTGGGGCCTAGAGGCTAAAGATCTAAGGATGGTGATTCGTGCTTTTTTAGACACTGCCTTAGAAAAGGGTATAAAAGTGGACTTCGATGCAATAAACGCTGCTGGTTTAAATGTTTTCGAAAATGAAACGGTACTAAATGAACCTCGTATTAAAAAATTATTAAATTCCTATAGAAAGAAGTTTAATAGTACAAAGAAGCCTAAAAATTAAAGTGTTTCATGAAAGTTACCTGCCTGCAGGCTAACAAGCAGCTATAGGAATAATAGTATCAATTGAAAGGATCAAGCTTTCATAAAACTGATAAAGCAAGATGTAGGAAAGTTTTTTTTTCATCTGTAAGCTATGGTTGCTGATCGCAAATTGTTACAAGGGGCATTTTTTCAAAACATAGCCATAGTGCTGAAAATATATCAAATAAATTGAATATCAATTTATTTGATATATTATAGAGTACCTATTCACCATTGTGGCAGAACCACCTACAAAAAGAAAAAAGGCCCCTTGTACAAAAAGATTGATACGCTGACTATTACCCCCATTTTTTAATCCAATCACCTATCTTCTGTGTTGTCATTTCTCATACCATTATTTCTTGCAAGTATCTTTATTTTTTATTGTTAATACATTAAGTAAAAAAACTAAAATTTTAGATAAACCCAATTATAGATAAGTTAAGAGGTAGCTCCGTTCGATAGCACTTGATTAAGCTTCTATTTTTATCTGAAATTAAGCAGATAGAGTAGAACAATATGATAGGCTATAGGACATACATTGGCAGCACTCTGTTTGGTTACGATTATACTATTATTTATTTAAAGATCAATGCTATGAAAACCTATACACGCTACAGAGCAGGTCTGTTTGCTGGCGTATTAATTTTACATACCTTATCTGCTTGTGTAAATGTACATACAAGGAAAGAGCTAGGATATTCCATCCCTGCTAAGTTACAAGAATGCTACCAAGCAACCCAAGGATTATACCAAAGAACCTACCAAGGAGCCCAAAGGTGCTATAAATAGGAGCGCACTACATGCTAAGATTTGTTATCTAACAACCGGAGTACTTTTAATTGTTGGTTCCATTGTAGACGGGTATGCTATTTATAATTATGCTAATAGTACAGAAGCACTAACTATTCATAACCCTAATCTCATAGATGATAAAATTTTGCAATATCTTGACCAAAACGATTACTCAATAGAGAGTATCAAATATCTATGGGAAAGAAGTCTATATAAAAATGCAACGGATCACAATGGATGTGATATACTACATTTAATAACCCGTTCGAAGCAAGCAGACTTACACCAAAAGACGGCTACTTTTTTAATTGAAGCAGGCGTGAATACCAATTCAAAATGGCTAATTCACCTGATCTTAATAACCTAAACAGCGTTGCATAGCATTAGGCTCCATATCCATTTCTATTCAGCCAATGTTATTAACTAAGCGCTGCAATGGGTTCACGCAATGGCACCAACTTAGTAGCTATATTTTAGTATCTGTTCCTGCCACTGGTAAAAAATGAATTGTTTAAAGCTACTTTTTGCTTAATCAAAAAGTAGCCAAAAAATCAAGTGCTGATGAAAAAAGGGCGCGTTTTTTTCCTAGCATAAGCCATAGTGGTGGACAGACAATGGCGTCAACTTAAGGGATATGTTCAAATTGATTATTACATACAATAATATATAAAAAAAACGCCCCTTGTAAAATAGTAGCGATCAGAAAGTGACCCTTATAGCTGAAATAGAAAAACAGCTGCAATGGATGTTG
>NZ_JAACGG010000057.1:0-2296 GCF_022810525.1 Candidatus Cardinium sp. cByotN1 | reverse complement strand
TAAATACAATTGCAAATATATTCGCGATAAGAAAATAGAAGCGTTCAAGGCATATTTTACTGCTTTAAGCTCATAATTAGTTTAAAAACTAGTTTTAAAAGGTTATAGTTGGCTGTTATCTTAGTGCTAGCCTCGTTTAAATAGCGTAAATAATGAATATAAAACCAATAAACACTTTCCTATTTTTATTCTATTCGGATTCTAATGCGAATTTTATGACAGTTGTAAGGTGATTGCCCAGTCTATATATCTTGGATTAATTTGTGTATTGGTGATTGTTTACTGGATGGTTATCTATTTAAATAGAGGGGGGGTGGGTTCACCAACCCAATCTGTTGTATAGGGAGGATCTTAGATATTTTTATTACCAAAAAGGGAATCATGGATTGATTGTGGGTCACAGCTGGTTTACTGATTTGCTGAACAACCAAGTTGTTTTCTTAGCCCCACACCCACGGAGGTGGGGTTATACCTAAAACGGTTCTAGAAAAAACGGGCCTTGTAAAAATTTGCAGTCAGAAAGCAAGGCTTTTTTAATGCTACTTTTTGCTTGATCAAAAAGTAACCAAAAAATCAAGCCCTGTGTAAAAAGTTGCGGAAAGTGCTCGTTACAACTGGAAAAACAGAATCCGCGCTTCAACCTCCCTCTGAACTGTTTTTCTATTTCAGTTGTAACGGTCACTTTCTGATCGCAACTATTTTACAAGGGGCGTTTTTGGGTCCACTTTTGCCACATTAGTGTATAGATGCTTCAATGCTTGCTGATCCCAGCTTCTTCCAAGGGCGCACTCTTCTTAGCTAGCCTTACTCATAGCCTTATAGATAGCCTGCTTTGCAATTGCGCGATAGGGACCTTTTATAGGCTTGTTACGCACCTGGGCATTTTTTCTGTTGTGGATGCAAGTCTTCTATAACTTTATTCACTTTTTCTGTCATCACTTTTTTAACATCATCGTTCTTACTCTCCTTAGTTATGTTAGAACCAGCGTACCATTTCTTTGAGTCATAAAGCTCTTCATTAATAATGAGGGGTGCTTCTATATAATCTTTTACAGTCTTACCTTCTTTATCTTTCGCGCAGATAATTCGATCTTTCTCTATTTTCTCTAGTAATAGTTTAAATATATCGACATTACCTACCAATGCTGCAGTCATTAGGAGTGTCATACCATTCTTTTTGTTAACAAACTTAAGATTCGACCCATTATCTATTAAATAATTAGCGATATCATTGTTCCCTAGTACTAGGGCTAACCCTAGAAGGGAATTTACGCCTGCTTCAGCAGCAGCGTTATCTGCTTTTTCAACATTGGCTTTCTTTTCTTCTATATAAGAATTTAAGGGCGTCTTTATTGTTGTAAATTACCGCAGGCGTCAGTAACGAACTCCCTTCTGAATTCTTTGCATTTGGATCTACACCTTTGTTAATCAAACATTTTATAAGATCTAAGTCACAACGAGCCTCCTTGATGTTTTCAAGCGTTTCTTCATCGATGTTTTCAAGCGTTTCTTCATCTAAAACCTTAGGATCACTAATAGTGTATGGGACTGCAAAATTATTAGTATATTTTAGTTTCTGTTTTCCTATGAACTTTGTCATGGTATCATTAATATCTTGTGTAAACTGATCTATCAGGCTACTATCAGCCTTATCCCATTTTTGTGTACCACTTTCTATCGCCTTATAAACGGATCTTGTAAGCTCCTCTATCTGATGTTCCTTATTAGCCGCAATATTCCATTTAGGTAGCATAATATTTTCTCCAGCAGGAGTAACTATAACTAAGCAAGTACCAGTAGTAAAAAGGCTAGTAGATAGGGCCTTCCCATAATAGCATATTAAAGCAATAATAGTAGAAGCTGTTAACCCCAACCCCGCCCCTATGAAAATTTTACCTTTGTGTCTCTCACAGCCTTTTTGCAAACCATAACAAGAATAACCTGATCCTAGCCTTCTGTTGTTGGCATAAGAAGGCAACGTGTTGCTCACACAAGAAGTTAAGGTGCCAAAGCCTAATAAGCTAATGAATAGGCCTACTTTGTAGGATGTGTACTTTTTCATGACATTGATGTTTTATTTGTTTTTTTATTAATGACCACTAAGCAGGCAGAATGATTTCGATGCAATGGATATGCCACATGCCATCTATTTTTTTATCTTTTGAACTTTATAATAAGGCAAAAAAATAATCAGACCCATCTGTAAGGGAATGCTAGGGATCCTCTCTTAATGGATCCTTTAATGATTTAACCCCGGACTTATATTATTAATAAAAAATAAATACAATTGCAAATA
>NZ_JAACGG010000056.1:0-1612 GCF_022810525.1 Candidatus Cardinium sp. cByotN1 | reverse complement strand
CTTGATTTTTTGTCTACTTTTTGATCAAGCAAAAAGTATCTTTAAAACATTCATTTTTTAACAGTGTTAGGAACAGATACGATAATAAAGAGCCAAAAAGCGGATCAAGAGGGTAATATCTAGATTTTTTTCATTCATAAGAATGATTCACTCTAGTAAACGAATTTTCTAAATGGACCGAGCAAGAAGGTGTCGCAAATGACGGTAAAAAAATATCAATTCTGCTGGTTATAGGTGGATCTTTTAACTAAATCCTCATGTACACCTAGTAAGTTTTGATTGACTTGATTTTGTTCGATAGTATTTACTAAAATTTTTATTATACTTCCAATTAAGATAAACTAAATAAAAATACTATTTATGCCCCTGGTATCACTTAATGAAATATTGATTTTTTTAAAAAAAATCATGTTTATCTCTTCTGTATATGTAGCTGGGCGTTGTATAGGTTGCAAGCCTAAGCCTCCATCTACTGATTATTCGTCTAATAAATTGGTTAGTAAAGACGTAAATGATGCACTACCTTCTAGCCTAGGTCGAAAGATTGTAAAAGCTTATCAATATGGGGATGATGCCTTATTTGTCAAAGCTATTGGGACTGATGCTGACTCAGAATTGCATACCAATGGTTTTACTATTGATGTGGCATTTGTTGGTAAATCTAAACGTGGTTTACCGTGCAGGCATATACTAAAAAACCAATCTAAGTCCCGTTCTATGCTGTTAAATTCTATAAAACTAATTGATAATCAAAAACTCATATTAGGAGTCGCGGATGGTGTAGGTGGCTGGTGGCGTCGCGGTATAGATCCTGGGGTCTACTCTAGTAGACTCATTGAGCATATCGCATTATCCAATGGTACAACTCCATTAGAAATGATTTGCGATGGCTACAATAAAACAGATAAAGTAGCTAGTAGCACTATTTGTGTAGCCACTATTGACAAAAGATCCTTACGTTGGGCTAATTTGGGAGACTCTGGTTTAAGAGTGATTCGCAAAAACAAGTTTGTAGTGAAGACCGAAGAACAACAATATACATTTAACCATCCATACCAATTGGGCCGTCATAGTTCTAACAGGCCAAACGATTGTGATTATGGTGAATATCTATTAGCAAAAGGGGACATTGTCATTATGGCTACAGATGGTTTGTTTGATAATTTAGATGATGCAGAACTGATTAGTCTAATCAATGTTGATGAGACTGCAAAAGCAATAGCACAGCGTTTATTCAATCAAGCATTAAACAATAGTCTCAATGAGACTAAAACCTCTCCTTTTGGCATAAGGGCAAAAGCTTGGGGTATAACCCACCAAGGAGGTAAAAAAGATGATATAGCTGCAGTAGTGGTTGTAATTAAATAAAATAGACTGGTTACTGAACCTATTGCCAGACCAAATTTTGGTCTAGATTAAAGGGGATGTTTCCGTTCACCCAATGGCCTCAACTTAAGGAATTTTTAATTATTTTTATTTGATTATAAGGATTTTTTATCTTACTTTTTGCTTGATAAGCAAGTAAGCAAAAAATCAAGCCCTGGTAAAAAGTTGCGGCAAGCGCCCCTTACAGCTGGAAAAACAGAATCCAACCTGCAACATCCATTGCAGC
>NZ_JAACGG010000055.1:0-7658 GCF_022810525.1 Candidatus Cardinium sp. cByotN1 | reverse complement strand
GAAAAACAGCTGCAATGGATATTGCAGGGTGGATGCTGTTTTTCCAGCTGTAAAGGGCGCTTTCCACAACTTTTTACCCAGGGTTTGATTTTTTGTCCACTTTTTTATCAAGCAAAAAGTGGGATAAAAATGGCTGCACAGCAGTGGCCTAAATGAAGACTATTATATTTGAAAATGAGTAAAATATATCTCTTAAGTTGACGCTATTTCCTGTTCACGAAATTAGTACAAGGGGCGTTTTTTCTTTTCTTGCTTAAATTTACCATAGTCGTGAATAGATACCTCATAAGTTTGGTTTAGGTAGGATAAAACCATTAGCTTTGTAGCACCTTAGGTGGCTATTAGGCAGTTAAGTAGCCATGGACTTAGCATAACAAGCGCTATCATTGGATCAATAATCAAAAATTTATAAAAAAGTAGATGTTAGTTATAAAACGAGATGGACGCTTAGAATCGGTCAAGTTCGATAAAATAACCATTAGAATCGAGAAACTATGTTATGGATTAAATAGGGATTATATTGATATTATTGCTATTGTTAAAAAGATTATTGAAGGTATTTACGATCGAGTAACGACTTCAGCTATAGATAACCTAGCGGCAGAAACCGTAGCGGCTATGGCGGTATACCATCCAGATTATGCCATTTTAGCTGCTCGGATAGCCATTTCTAACCTACATAAAGAAACGAGTAAGTCGTTTTCTAGTACGATAAAAAGACTCTATACCTATGTAAATCCTGAAACGGGACAACACGCTCCCCTTATAGCCCAGGACGTTTATAAAATCATTGCCAGCCATGCTGCCATTTTAGACCATGCGATTGTACATGAACGTGATTTTAGCTATGATTTCTTTGGGTTTAAAACCCTAGAACGTTCTTATCTGTTGAAAATAAATGGTAAAGTTGTAGAACGGCCTCAGTATATGTTGATGCGTGTAGCACTAGGCATTCATGGTGATGATCTGGATGCTGTACTGGAAACTTACCAGCTCATGTCTCAAAAGTGGTTCACCCATGCCACCCCTACCCTGTTTAACGCAGGAACACCCAAGCCACAACTTTCCTCTTGTTTTTTACTAATGATGCAGAGTGATAGTATTGAAGGTATTTACAACACCCTTGCGCAATGTGCTAAAATATCTCAGTTTGCTGGCGGGATTGGGTTAAGTATTCATAATATACGGGCTACGGGTTCCTATATTCGCGGAACCAATGGGATCTCTAACGGGATTGTACCTATGTTACGAACGTTTGATATGACGGCCCGCTATGTAGATCAAGGGGGGGGTAAACGAAAAGGTAGCTTTGCCATTTATCTAGAACCTTGGCATGCAGACATCTTTGATTTTTTAGAGTTGAAGAAGAACCATGGAAAAGAAGAAAGAAGAGCCAGAGACCTTTTCTATGGGCTGTGGATTCCCGACTTATTTATGCAACGCGTAGAACAAGATGGCATGTGGTCGCTCTTTTGTCCAAACGAAGCACCAGGGCTTGCAGATTGTTATGGCGCAGCATTTGAAGCAAAATACAAACAGTATGAAAAAGAGGGTAAGGCACGTACCTCCATTAAAGCACAAACGCTTTGGTTTGCGATTCTGGAGGCTCAAATAGAAACAGGCACCCCTTATATGCTTTATAAGGATGCAGCTAATCAAAAGTCTAATCAAAAAAATTTGGGTACTATAAAATCTAGTAATCTCTGTACAGAGATTATAGAGTATACAGCACCCGACGAAATTGCGGTTTGCAACTTGGCCTCTATTGCATTGCCCATGTTGGTAGATGATAATCGCTGTTTTGACCATGCCAAATTATATGCGGTAACCTATTTGGTTACTAAAAATCTTAACAAAGTAATCGATCGGAATTACTATCCTTTAGCAGAAGCACGTAATTCTAACTTAAGACACAGGCCCATTGGTATTGGTGTACAAGGACTAGCAGATGTTTTTCTGAAAATGAAGCTGGTTTTTGATAGCCCAGAAGCGCGGTTACTCAACCGAGAAATTTTTGAGACTATTTACTTTGCATCTCTAACGGCTTCTAAAGACTTGGCTCAACAAGAAGGGGTATATGAAAGCTATCCTGGATCACCTATTGCACAGGGTATCCTTCAGTTTGATATGTGGGGCGTAACACCTTCTTCCGGAAGATGGAATTGGGATCATTTACGTAAAGAAATAGGCCAGTATGGTGTAAGAAATGCACTGCTAGTAGCGCCAATGCCCACAGCCTCTACCTCCCAAATATTGGGTAATAATGAATGCTTTGAACCCTATACTGCCAATATTTACACCCGAAGAGTACTCTCTGGTGAATTTATTGTGGTAAACAAATACCTATTAGAGGACCTGATTCAGTTGGGGCTTTGGAATGAGCAAGTAAAAGAGGAAGTGATGATGGGTAATGGCTCTATTCAACACATTGCATCTATTCCACAGTCTATTAAAGAGCGTTATAGAACCGTTTGGGAAATTCCCCAAAAGTCTATTATTGATATGGCCGCCGACCGCGCACCTTATATTTGTCAGAGCCAAAGCTTAAATCTTTATGTCAAGGATGCCACCATGGCTAAATTAACCTCTATGCATTTTTATGCCTGGAAAAAAGGGCTCAAAACAGGAATGTATTATTTACGTACCAAGGCAGCAGCGGATGCTATAAAGTTTACCATACAAAAAAAAGAAAAAGTGGCAACCCCTCTCTCTCGTGGAGAAGAAAAAGAGTGCTTAATGTGCAGTGGTTAACCTAGCTGTTTGTAATCATTCAGTATCTGCTTGCCAGATTAGACCGTGTGAAAAGCCTAAATAAACAGGGGACTCCTAAACAACTTGGTCCAATTGGAGATCCAGCAGGTAAATCAATGCTGTATAAACCAGAAGGTTGGATTACGAAAGTTGCGAAAAAAAATAAGGGGACTAAAATTATAAATCCGAACGTTAAGGACGGAAGCGATTATATTAGATTTAGTCCCAAAAATCCGGATGCTAGAGCACCAGTAGGGCAACAATACAATTACTTTGAACGTTATAAAAATGGAAAAGTGTTAACCAAGGATGGTCAGTGGGTTAATCCCGCAACACATCCAAATAAGCAAGATTTTCATATACCGCAAGATATGTTTGAAGAATTGAAACCATTATTAGAATTGGATTAAAAAATGACTCCTAAATATCTTTGGATTAGTAATATTCTTGTGGGTGTTGAACCCCTAAGTGACCCAATACATGAATTTTCTAAATATCAATGGAATAATTTATATCAATACTATACTAATTTTTTAGATTATATAGGTACATCATTATATGATGAAGTTGATTGGATCAATTTTTTAGACTATTATGCTCGTAAGCTTAATTTCTATGAAGAATCCATAGAAAAACTAAGAGAGTTAAACGTTGTATTAGACCCATTTTACGAGAAATGTTTTGAGCTATCCGATTTTGAAGTGATCCGCTACCCAGAATGGGATACCATGATACCTATTGCCAAAGAATGTGTGCGTCTTTTGGAAAAGGAAAAAGAAAAAGGAGATGGCGATATGGTATTATCGGATGAGGATTTTGATTGATGTTCTTGAAGATCCATGAAATTCAGTACATGAGTGCTGACGTGTTATATAATAGTTAAAATTTAATCTTACAAACCTATGAGCCGCCTTCCTGTCTACTTAATGATTGCAGTAATGCACCTAGCGTATAGCAAGGGGTGGTTTTTAAGCGATAACCCCAACATCTTCTACTGATAAGCCTATTTATTTTTAAAATCCAGTATTAAGCTTGTTGTCATAGATCCATAGTATAAATTTTTGTTATAGCTTTATTGTTATTTAGGGGTATTTTAGTCTATTTTGGATAGATCATTCCTCTAGATGCCTTTTAAAAAGAGAAAGAACAAAAGTTTCAAGAAGATAAAATGATGCGTAAGATAAATGCACTGCCTATTGGCTACTCAGATGTTAAATCAGTGATTGAAACAGGTTACTATGTAGATAAGACAAGATATGCACAAGAACTAATTGAAAAGAGAAATCCTATTTTCATAGCTAGGCCTAGAAGGTTTGGAAAATCTTTATTTATCAATACACTGGCTACCATCTGTAGCGGTGAACAAGAAATTTTTAAGGATTACCACATAGCTAAACCTGAAAATGGTTATCAGTGGAAGAAATATCCGGTGATTAGGTTGGACCTTTCTAGATTAACCAATGATACACCTGAATTATTACAATTGTCTTTAGAAGATACACTAACAGAAATTGCTTCAGCATATGGTCTAACACTTAGAGGTCATGCTGTTAAAGCAAAATTTTCTAATCTGGTTTCAGATATGACACAGTTAGGAAATAGTTATGAACTGAGAATAGTAGTCCTTATAGATGAATACGATGCACCTATTGTTCATCTAACTAAAGGTTCCGATTTAGAAAACGCCAATATCAAAGTCATGAAAGATTTCTTTATGACCTTGAAGTCATTAAATAGCTACTTTCAACTTATCTTTATCACTGGCGTAAGCAAATTCAGTTTATCTGATGTATTCTCAGGGGCCAATCATTTAAAAGACATTACCATTGATGCATCTGCTGATGCGATGTTTGGTTATAGGCAAGAAGAAATTCTAACCATATTCTCAAATAACTTAGAAGATGTTGCTGAAACATGGAGTCAAAAAGCAAATAAAAAAATAACTGCATTAGAAGTAATGGGCCACATGGCAACTTACTATAATGGATATAAGTTTTACGAAGATGGAGCAAGTGTATACAACCCGTGGTCTACGCTAAGGTTTTTAGACTCTGCTAAGCTAGCCAACTACTGGTACGAGTCAGGCAGTCCAAGCTTACTCATTAACCAGATGCTCGCAGATCCTGATAGATTTGATATTAACATAAGAAACCTCCAAATAGAGGCCACCAGAGATGACCTAATGTATACAGAAAGTAGAAATGAAATTAGTTTAAAGTCTCTGATGTTTCAAACTGGATATCTAACCATTGACCATTATGATGAATCTACGGGTCTATATACATTAAAATTTCCTAATAAAGAAATAGAAGAATCCTTTCAGAAAAGTATCCAATCGAGTTTAGAAAAAAGCGTAAAAGATTACTTTATAAAAGAACGAGATAAAATTAGAAATGCACTCTCCAATAAAAAAATTAGATCATTTATAGATAGTATCAACACTGCTTTTGCTACGCTTCCTTACTATATCGATACCAAACAAGAAAAACAATACCACAGCAATTTACATATGCTGCTGCAAGGGTTAGGATTTCTAGGCGGTAGAAAAATGCACATGTATAGCGAATCTCCTTCCAGTAAAGGCAGATCAGATATCGTTTTAGAATTAGAATCAGCCATATACATTATAGAAATAAAATATAAATCCAGCGGAAAAGTAGCTTTACAGCAAATCAAAGAAAACGGGTATTATAAGCCTTATTTGCTCAGACAAAAAGCTATTATATTACTAGGCATTAATTTCAATGAGGAAACCAGGATGATAGATAACTGGGACTATGAAATACATGAAGAACATTTAGAAGAGTAAAATATATTTGGTTATCAGTCGTATCAGAAACTAGTGCAGCAGGAAAAAATCTATGTAAAAAGGGAGATAAAAAAGCTTTTTTACTAATTTCATCTAACCACTATCCCCAAAAATTTCTGCCATGGTTTTAGCTATAGCTGAAACCATCTCCCCTATATCTCCCGCCCCGATCGTAACAATTACCTGATGTTCTCTAATCCTAGAACAAGAAGCAGTTAAGTTGGCCAGCAAGTCATCCATGGTGACCAAGGCTTTTTGTTTACAGGTTAGTGCATTAAAAATAAGTTCTGCGGTAACGCCTGGAATAGGTACCTCCCTAGCTGGATAGATCGGTAATATAAAAACTTGATCTACTAGACTTAAGCTAGCAGCAAAATTTTTATAAAACGCCTGAGTACGTGAAAAAAGATGGGGTTGAAAAATAGCCGTTAGCACACTGCTGGGATAGAGCTTTTTAACGGAAGTAAGTAAAGCGCTAATTTCCACAGGATGATGGGCATAATCATCTATTAATAGGTAGTTCTTGTGTTGGGCAACCAAACAAAACCGCCTTTTTATACCAGGAAAAGTAGCCATAGCCTTACGCGCTTGAATGGCGGGTATACCCAGTTCCAAAGAGATTGTAATAGCTGCTAATGCATTTTCAATGTTATGCAAGCCAGCCATAGGTAAAACCATATTAGCAATCGTTATACCAGATCCTAGATAATCGAAAGTACTTTTATGGAGTCCAATAGCTACACGAGCCGCTGTAATATCTCCTTGATCTAATCCATAAGTTCGAAAAGGTTGCGTATAATGTTTACCAACCTCTAACTGATGGGCAGCACTATGCTGTATAAGCAAATTTTTCTGATTTTGTTGAATAAATTCAATAAAACTAGCCTGCATAAGGGCAGGTGTGCTATAGGTCTCTGGATGGTCTGCGTCTGCAGCAGTAATAATGCTAAAGGTAGGTTTAAGATGTAAAAAAGATCTATTGAATTCATCGGCTTCTGCTACCATTAGTTCTACTTGGTCTAATGAACAATTATACAGCAGGTTGCTATGATATCGATCTATGATACCTCCCACAAAAGCTACCATTGGTTGATTACTCTGGTAAAGTATATGAGCAATCATAGCTGAAGTAGTTGTTTTGCCATGTGTACCCGCTACAGCTATCGTCCTAAATTGTTTGGAAATAAGCCCTAATACTTCTGCACGTGATTGAATCTTATAACCCGCTGCTTTAAAATAGTTTAAAATAGCACTATGAGTGGGGATAGCTGGTGTATAAACCACTAAGGTTTGGTCAGGATGGTTGGCAATCACTTCAGGGATAGCAGTAGGACTATCCGTACAATCTACTAAAATACCCTCCCTTCTGAGTGCTGATACTACAGCAGATGCGCACTGATCGTATCCAAAAACTTGGCATCCCTGCTTAGCCAATAAGCGTGCTAAAGCACTCATGCCTATGCCACCAATACCTACAAAGTATACAAAAGGATAGTCGTTGAATGGTAACATGACCTTGGGTTTAAGAGCGTAAAAATAAACTTTCTGCGAAACGCTACTTTCGCTGGTAATGTGCACTTGGATGGGATCATCAGCTTGAAGTCGTTGTTATAGATAGTTGCCATTGCTTTAATTATCAGACTCATTTCTATTATGTTTACTATAGCCTAAATGATTTTCCATCTCAGATGCCAGCGCCTGTTCTACTATATTTTTCGTTACAACTTTTAATAGCCCATCTTGGGCAAAAGTAGTGGATAAGTCTGCCACACCTTTTAACAAAACATCTATGGCCGTTTGAAATTTTGGATTCATTGGAGCTTTCTTTTTCGATTGCATAATCGTACTTTTATTAGATGAAGATATACAATAACAAAAAACTTTTTACACAATTTTGTAGAAAAACCCTTGGGTAAGAACTAGATAAAGCTGAATAACATCTTTTTTAGGTAAGGAGAATCTTTATACAAAAGATTATAGAAACGACAGAACCGTGTTTCTGTTCACCACTATGGCTTATGCTAGTAAAAAAACGCGCCCTTTGAAAAAAGTGCGATCAGAAAGCTTAGTTTACAGATCAAAAGAAAAACAGTTGCCG
>NZ_JAACGG010000054.1:0-6779 GCF_022810525.1 Candidatus Cardinium sp. cByotN1 | reverse complement strand
CTTAAGTTGACGCCATTGACTGTTCAAGTCAGTGGCAAATAAGATGTTTTTAACTTACTTTTTTCTTGATAAAGAAGTAGTTAAAACATTAAAGTAGCTAAAACATTCCTTAATAGATAGCGTAAACAAAATGCCATTTAAGGCAGCTGCTTTTCTTCTAAAAATTTACTGGAGAAGAATTTTCCTACTATGTAACCCATAGATGCTGCCACTACAGTTAAAAATAAATCTTTTTCTAGCTCTAGAAATAAAAACAAAATCTCTTTTTTCTGGTAGACTACTAAAAATAGATCTAAATAAAAAAGACAATACAAACAAGTAAATAAAATCCATGTGGTAGAAATGGTTTTTTCACTTTTTATTTTTTTAACCCAAAAGCCAAACAACACGATAGCACCAGCTGAAAGTAGCAATAGTAAAAAAGAAAAGATTGGATACAACAGCAAATTGGCTAAAACATTGTAACAAAGTGCCAAACCACCTAATATGTTTTGGATTGCTCCTTCTGAATGGGTATCTTTTTTCAGTATCTCATCTAGAGAATCAGAGGGCGTATCTTGCCCCGCAGGCGTATCTTGCCCAGTAGTAGTATTCGAATTAGGATCTAATTCCGTAAGTTGTAAAGTTTGAAAAACTATATTCCCTTTGTACCAGGATGGCATAAGATCATTTAATTTAAAATTTGTTGCTATACAGACAACCATGCTGAATAAATAGGATAAAAAATACATAAATTTGAAGCTTAATTACTTTTTTATAAATCGTTTTTGGGTTAGATTAATGTTAGAGCATAGCGATCATCTACTTAATCACGTTTAGCTACTCAATATCTTAATTTTTAGAAAAAGATCATAGTTTAAATATATGAATATTCAAAAGAAGTTTAATATTTTATTTACTAGAAGAGGTACCTGCCATGCTGAACGCTTACTACCTGAATTAGTAGACAACAATCTATTGATTAGTGATAGACAATTTAGTGATCACCTGCGATTCCTCTATCTATATACAGATTTATTAGCCTATTATGATAACAATAATCAACGCATAGATCAAAATATCTGGCGAAGGTTTTTAGAGCAAGATGATACGGTTATACGTTCCCTCATTCTACACACTAATATCGATACTTTAAAGAAAATTATTCATAAAGATTTTTCAACACTGCGGCATACCCATACAGAGATTGCAGCAAGCAAGTCTATGCATCATATCTTGGTAGTGGCTCGAGAGTTAATCATTTTATTAGATTACTGGTATAAGAATCTATCTAACATAGATGTGGTTCGAGTAAAGTTACATACGATTATACATGAAGAAATCAATACCCATATCAGTAAAATATACAAGGTTCTGCAGCAGCATAGTCAAGCCAGTACTAGCCAAGCTTTTATAGATTTTTCTGTTTTTCTTTATGAAAAGTGCCATAATGCTTCTTTATGGGAACTAAAATCTAATTTAGTTTATGATGAAATAAATAGTAAGGAACCTAATGACCAGCAAGTTATCGATATTTTTGATGATTTTTTTGATGCTGTTTTTAACACTATTTATAAATTAAAGCAGCTATCTGCTAGTGATTATTTTGACACCCTATCTTCTCAAGATAAAGAGCCACATATGGCTCTTTTGATCGCTTTTCTACAATTACTACAATATGCAGATGCGCACCTTAATCACATTCCCCAAAGGACACTAGATCACTATTATAGACATGTGCTAAAATTCAATAATAATCCGTCTCTGCCGGACCAGGCCTATGTTCACTTTTTACTTAGCCCGAATCATCCTTTTGCTTTTGTACCAGAAGGAACTCGTTTAGTGGCAAAAAATCCAGTTAATGGCGAAGATATTTTATTTGAAACACAAAGAAATATAACGATAAATAAAGCTAAAATCGCTCAGATTAATACCTTATTGATTACTAAAAAGCTTGATAAAGAAGGCTATAAAACAGTTGAAATAGCTACTACTACCTATGATCATCAACAATTAAAGTCACTTCCTTTTCAGCTCTTTCCTACCCCAAAAGATAATGAACAAGTCAACAAGCACTCGAATGAACAATTGGCTGTATTGGTTGGTTCACCCTTATTTCATCTTGCTGAAGGCATGCGTACCATTGATATAAGATGGCAATTTACCTTCGAATCGTTTCAAGTATTAATGAATCGTAATGTTAATAAGGATATACCTAGTGTAGCATTTTTAAAACACTTGTCAAGTATGCTGTATGCTATGTCACACATACAAGTTACCACTAAAGAGGGGTGGTTCAGCATACCAGAAGAAGCTGTAGCATTGGCATTTATTGAAGAAACGCGTTGCCTACACATTAGTCTATCTTTAAATGCCGAAGTGCCTCCAATAGAAACATTGCCTGCTGAATACCAAGGTGACCTAGTAAATCCTGGTACGCCTAGTGTATTTGTTGGCGTACGTAATCAAGCATCGCTTACTGGCCTCTACCTTTTAAATGGCTTGATTCTTGAAAAAATAGATCTAAAAGTTCGTGTGGAGGGTTATCGTGGGTTGGTGCTTCAAAACCAACTAGGCATTATTGATAATAGTCAAATTTTTGAACCTTTTGGTCCATTGGCCAAGCTAGATAGCAGTTTTTATATAGGCAGTGGAGAAATTTTCTCTAAAAACTTGACTGACTTAAAAATACATATCAAATGGGATAGTCTTCCTACCGTAGAAGGAGGCTTTAAATCTTATTACGATGCCTATCCCACTATAGTAAATAACGATGACTTCAAAGTAAATATTGCTTACTTAAATCACCAACACTGGCATCCATCTCCCGCCTCAAAAAGACAAATTGTGCCGCTTTTTCACGCTATAAAAAATAATCAAGGTAGTGAGCAGTTAGATCATCTTAAAACCATTCATGATATTGACTTAGCTGCATTACGGATCACTAAATCAAACCATCCGCCCGATATTTCAGTCTATGGTCCTAAAACAGTATCCGGTTTTTTAAAATTACAACTATGTGCACCCGAACAAGCTTTTGGCCATGCCATCTATCCTAATCTTATGAGTAGTGTACTGGTTAAAAATGCACAAAAAAAGAAAGAAGAAGCTGTAACTGTTTTGAATGAACCTTATACACCGCTTATAAAATCCATTACAGTTGACTACGAAGCAGAAGAGTCTATGGTATTAACCTCTCCCCCTGGGGAAGAAGAAGAAAAGTACTTAAATAGCTTCTTTCATATTTCTTCTTTTGGCTATTTAAAAACTTTTCCTAGTAGGGTAACTACCCCATCTACCTTATTACCATTGGTAGAACAAAGAGAATCATTTATAGCTTTTGGGATAGAAGAGCTCAATAGCAACCACTTATCTATACATATAGCCATTGGCCAGGCTAATCCAGATCAAGAAACCCAGCAGCCTAAATGGTTTTATTTGTCTGATAATACCTGGTTACCCTTTGAAGAGGCGATTGTGCTAGATGGAACCGACGGCTTATCTAAATCAGGTCTGATGATTTTTGATTTATCTAACCTACCCAGAAAGATTAACACAAACAATACCCGCATGACCCCAGGGTTAATCTGGATTAAAGCACAGTTTATGGATAAGAAAAGAGCCTTAGTCACTATCGTTGGGGTCTATACGCAAGCAGTTGCCGTATCAAGGGTTATGGATAAAAATGGTGTCTTTTCTGCTCCATTACTCCCTGAAAAAGCCATTCAACAATTACAGCACCCTATAGAAGGCATTGAGTTGGTCCTACAACCTTTTCAAACCTTTGGTGGCAGACAGTTCGAAAATCATCAAGCTTTTTACAGAAGGGTTAGCGAACGTTTAAGACATAAAAATAGAGCTATATCAGTCTGGGATTATGAACGAATCATTCTTGAAAAATTTCCAGAAATTTTCAAGGTAAAGTGTATCAATCACACAGCAAGAAGTACCCATAATATGGTAAATCCTGGCTATATAACCATTGTGGTAATGGCTAAAGCAGGCCCTACTCTAGGTATGCCCTCTGTTAATAGGCAACTGTTAATGGAAATAAAAGCTTATATTCAAAGTGTAAGTACACCATTTGTAAAGTGCGAAGTAATCAATCCTACCTATGAAGATGTTAAGGTTAACGTTACTGTTAAGTTTAAGCCTGGTTATGAGAAAGGATTATTTGTAAATTTGTTACAACAAGATTTACATAACTTTTTTTCTCCGTGGATGTTTGACCCATCAGCGGATGTCCAGTTAGGCGGTAATATACCTACTTCTAAAATTATAGACTTCATTAATAATCGTTATTATGTAGAAGGGATAGGAAATTTTTCTATATTGAAATATGTAGGTGCTCCTCCAGACTTAAAACTAGACAAGGTAACGACTTATGATAGCCATTTATTTGCCGTTTATCCATGGTCTGTTATGGTTTCTGCAAAAAACCACAAAATAGCGGTTGTAGATAAGTTTGGTGCTGCTGTCAAACTACGTCATGGTAGTATAGGCGATATGGCTATTGCTGAAGATTTTATAGTAGGCCCATGGGAACGTCCTAAAGAGCCGGAAGATAGATCATCTGTAGATACAGATACACCCATACCAACTATAGAAGAATACTGTTTAATTACTAAAAAATATGAGAACTAATCATGGCAATCACTAGTAGAGAAGCACTAAAGAAAAGCTTTGAAAAAGGATCTATCCCTACCCAACGTGACTTTGAGGATTTGATAGACTCAATGTTTCACAAACAAGATGATAAAATTATCTCTCAAGATCACGGATTAAGTTTATCTCCTAAAGGGAGCTCCTCTAAGCTTATAACTTTTTTTAACAATTTGAATGATTTTAAACCTACATGGAGTATTGAACAATACCCTAAAAACACCCCAGATTTTGGTTTTAATCTTGTTGATAAACAAGGCGAAAGCAGGTTTTTTATTCAAGCTGATGGGCATGTTGGTATAGGAACCACTAATCCCTCTGAGCAATTAACCGTAAACGGCAACGTTAGCATGCATGGACGTAGAGGTGCTTATGCCACTGGTTCAGTGCCTGGTGATGGGAATTGGTATAGTATTACACCACCCTTAAATGCATGCCATGCATTTGAAGTAATCGCTAAAATTAGTAAAAAGGGACGGGGTTTACATGCTATGACCCATGCTATAGCACTAAGCACATTTGGCAATTCGGATAATAAGATTAACCCTATACAAGCCTATTATGGCAGTTTCAGAAATAAAATTAATCTTCGCTGGATTGGAGATACCTTCAATTATACGCTGCAAATAAGAACTCAACGTGATTATGGAGAAGATAGTATGATTAAATACTATGTAACTAATTTATGGTGGGAAGAAGAAGAGGAGCATGATGATCCGATACAAGAATAAGCCATTTTAAAGGTATTTTTTGTATGTAGCTTTACCACATCTGCATTGATTTAACCTCTATCGGTATAAGGCTCAATAGCTACTTAGTTTCTTGAAAATTAACCATTTTTAGGTGACTAAAAAATATATTTATAAATTTATCAATTGGAAATCAGTAGTATATCAAGTTTTTTACGTACTATATCTATCACTATCTTTTTGGCAGGTTTTAACCACTCACCGTCAAAAAAGGCTATTTTAAAGGCTAGCAGTTATGAAACAGTCAATGAAGACCTATCTTCAAGAAAATCTCATAAGGGGGTATGGTCTATACCTACTGGTCTAGGGGTTCACTGGAAACCTAAAGCTGATGCTGAACGAACAAATAACAGGTGGGTGGGCTTTTTTGCTACTACAGGTATAAAATGGGAGAAACTATTGTATAAGCGTTATACATTTTCTGCTGGACTGTTATGGGGGCTATTTTTACCTGATATGTTTATGGTAAAGAAAGAGATACCATTCCATATAAATTTGGGGATCATCAATATCACCATACCTTTTAAAGTAGCACTTTTTTTACCTATGACCTCTTTACAGCTGGGTTATTTTTTCAATAGTAAGTGGCACTTCTCGTGTGGACTAATCTATTGTTATGCTTTGGAATGCAATATAAATTATTTGCTTTTTTCAAAAATAGCTATTAATGGAAAACTTTGTCTTTTTCTAGATAAGTTTATAAAAAATCATGGTATACATTTAGGCTTTGCAAGCATAGGGATAGATTATAAATTATTTAGGTGATACAGCAGTATTTGTTCATAACACTTTAAAAGTGATTAAATCATATTGATTTTTTTGGTATGTATGCTTACTGTTTTTAACAGTATTGTTATGCCACTCAAGCCAACCAACTAAGTTACAAGGCATTTTTTTCTTTCTATCTAGTCCCGATACAATGGTGAGTTCATTTTCTTTTTACTTTTTGCTTGATAAAAAGTAGTATAAAAAAGCCTTTTTTACTCAAGTCGGGAACAGATACCCTTAGCCCAAAAAATCAAAAAAAATAACACTAGAACCAATACTACAATTATACTATCAAGTTATCACAACGGACTCATTCCCAGAGAGGTAATAGATTCTTAGAAGGAGTCATCTCTTTGTACCTAGTGACTAAATTTTATTACTAACTTCAATTCAATGCAGGATAAAGTTTTGGTATTTATGAATAAATTTTGTTATATTTGCATAGTTAAATACAGAGGAAAGTTATTCAATCTTTTATAGTTAATGATGACCCGTATTTAACGTTTCCGTTCACCACTATGGCTTATGCTAGAAAAAAAACGCGCCCTTTGAAAAAAGTGCGATCAGAAAGCGCAGTTTACAGATGAAAAGAAAAACAGTTGCCGGGATGGATTGCAGGTA
>NZ_JAACGG010000053.1:0-16382 GCF_022810525.1 Candidatus Cardinium sp. cByotN1 | reverse complement strand
TTGATCAAAAAGTAGCCAAAAAATCAAGCCCTGTATAAAAAATTGCTGCCATCACTCCTTACAGCTGGAAAAACAGCACTCGCCCGCTGCGCGAGCTTCAAACACAGCTATTTTTCTATTTCAGCTGTAAGAATTGATTCCTGATCGAAATTATTTTACAAGGGGCGTTTTTTATTTTCGCGCATAGGGTTAACACAGTGGTGAATGGATACAAAAAGTTTGTTAATAAGCTGATTTATTAAGTTGCCACGATTGCGTGAAAGCATAAAAAGGACCTACTACATTACTATTTTTTTGCTTCTTATTTATTTTTTTTTAGATTAGGCTTGAAATTTTTATCTATAAATATATAGAATATTAATGTTAATGTTTATTGTTTTATTTTAGTTGCTGTAAGTTAGCGAAGAATTTCTGATATCAAGATAAAGATTAAAGCAATAAACTAGTGCCCAAATCCTAATAATATTAAATGAATTTTCAAAAAAAAAGGCTTAGCTTACTACTTATGGCAAATATAGTAATAGGATTTTCATTTTGCCAAAAACAATCAAGTTCTACTGCCGCAAAACATGATAATGAATATAAAACAATATTAGATAAAAGCAATAAAGATAAACATCGAAAAGATCAGGATATACTTGCAAAAAATTTAAATATAGAGGATAAAAAAAATGAAGAAAATGAGAATAAGGAGAAAAATACACGTGCAGAGGGTAAAGATATACCTAAAAAAGATTTAAATATACATACAAAAGTTTTAAATACAGGGGAGAAAAAATATACAAATAATGAAAAGATAACTACAAAAAATTTAAATACAAAGAAAAGTAACCATCTAGAGCTAGATTTAAGTAAAATAATTAATATTAAAATTCTACCTAACATTAAAATTTCAGGTCAAAGACTGTCAGAACAAGATGTTAAAGATAAATTAAAAGAGGAATACGATGAGTTAGATACTTCGAAGATTAATATTAAAATTAGTCCTTGTGATAGTAAGTATATAATAACCATTACGCCAGATACTTCTCTAAGCATAACAAAGCATTATACTGGTTATGCAGTGTGCACCGCTACTACTATTAAAGATTTAAGTGAGGTACTTAAATCTTATACTACTTCTCCAATTGAAATTAGGACGTTTAAAGCAAATAATGAGGATGTTAAGGAAGACATTACAAACGGGAT
The DNA here is from genome assembly GCF_022810525.1 of Candidatus Cardinium sp. cByotN1. Lineage (NCBI taxonomy): Bacteria > Pseudomonadati > Bacteroidota > Cytophagia > Cytophagales > Amoebophilaceae > Candidatus Cardinium > Candidatus Cardinium sp. cByotN1. The sequence continues at coordinate 15,194 of NZ_JAACGG010000053.1, read as the reverse complement.
AATAAAGTTCTTACAGTCATTACGTATAGATGTAAGCAAACTTCACTTGCAAAAGAGTCGTTCTAAGCCAACAATAACAATTGTACCAAAACCTTCTATTGAGCATAATGAGTACACGGGCTCTGCAACGCTTACCTATACCATAAAGAACCCGAAAACTGATTTAAGCACAATACTAAAAAATCTTACTGACTCCCCAGTTGAAATTGTAACGTTTGAAACAGATGATGAGACTTTAAAAAAAGAGATTACAGACTACGTAACAAGGCTCTTACAATTACATATAGATCCAAGTCAACTTCGCTTGCAAAAGAGTCGTTCTAAGCCAACAATAACAGTTGTACCAGAACCTTCTATTGAGAACAATCAGTATACAGGCTCTGCAACGCTTACCTATACTATTATTCAGGGGGACGTAAGAAAAGATTTAAGGTATATCCTTAAGCAATATCACAATTCGCGTATTGGGATTCCAAGTCGTAGTAATAGTATAAGAGATTCAGAACAACAAATTATAGCTCACCTAAAAAACAGGTTGGCATCTACGCTCCAAAATTATAACATCACAAACAGTATAGATTTTAAAGTAGATCGCTGTAAGCAACAAATAAAAGTTTTAGCAAAGAATGATGATTGCACTGGTGAGGTAACTATAAACTATAGTATAAATTATATCGGTGATAGCCTTATAAGGGAAGCATCTGAAATATTAGGTATATCTCAAGATGATGTCTTAGACTCAAGCAAGGTAAAAAAGGCTTACAAGAAAAAATCTCTCGAATTGCACCCAGATAAGAATAAAAGAAATCAAGAAAAATTCAAACAATTAGATTACGTATACAAAACAATAGATAAGGCATTAAATTCCTAAAAATAAAATAAAATTTCAAACAAATCCGGCCATTGGTATTCATTAAACTCCCACTCACAGATGTAGGTTATACCTAAAAAGTATTGGTCCAGCGGTGTGGTGGCGCTAGAAAAACGTTTTTCCTAGAATAACGATAGGCTTGAATGACAATGCATACGTAAAATACATTTTTTTAGGCTATTATGACCTACTATAAAGAAATGTAGCGCTTCAGTAAAAATTCAGTTTTTGAACCATCTGTTTTTCCAGCTCTAAGAGCGGATCAGAAAATCATCTGTCTGAAGCCCGCGTAGCGGGGTGAGCTTATGATTTTCCCGTTGAAAAACAGATGGTTTCTTTTCTTTACTGCTTTACTATGTGCTACATTCTTTTATAGAAGGCTGATAGCCTCGTGCTAAAAGTTTATAAACACAGCTGCAATAAAATAGATTTTCTTTCTTTTTTATCAAGCAAAAGGCAACGTTAAACAACCCTATACTTTAATTTCAACCTCTACACCACTAGGCAACTCTAACTTGGTTAATGCATCTACTGCTTTTGAACTACTAGAGTAAATATCTATCAATCGCTTATGGGTACAAAGTTCAAACTGTTCCCGTGACTTTTTATTTACGTGCGGAGAACGCAATACGGTATAAATTTCTTTTTTACCTGGCAAGGGAATAGGGCCATTTACTACTGTTTTAGTAGCTTTTACAGCCTTAACGATGCTATCTGCCGATTTATCTAAAAGGAGAGCATCGAATGATTTAAGTTTGATGCGAATTTTTTGATTCATATGATTGTTTGCTATCTATTCTACTTATACCGTTATACCTTTTGCTTTATTAATAATAGCTTCTGCTAGGTTTTTAGGAACCGGTTCATAATGCGAAAAAGTTAATGATGCAGAGGCTCTGCCTGAAGTAATGGTTCTTAGATCTGTAACATAACCAAATAGCTCTGCCAATGGTACATCTGCTTTCACGATTTGTGTGCCACCTTTACTGTTCATACCTTTCATGATTCCTCTTCTTCTGTTAAGGTCGCCTGTTACGGGACCTGTAAACTCATTAGGGGTAGCTACTTCTACAGACATAATAGGCTCTAAAAGTACAGGAGAGGCTTTCTGCGCCGCCGCTCTGAACCCAGCTCTAGCACATAATTCAAAAGATAAAGAATCTGAGTCCACGTCATGATAAGAACCATGAAAGATTTTAACCCGCATCGATTCTACAGGATAATTGGCCAGCGGACCATTTTCCATAGCAGCTGTAAAGCCTTTCTGAATCGCTGGAATAAACTCTTTAGGGATAACGCCACCAATAATTTTATTGACAAATTCTAACCCTGGCTCAATAGGCTCTCCTTGAACCATTGCTTTAGGCCCTATTTCAAAAACGATATCTGCAAACTTACCCTTACCGCCTGTTTGTTTTTTATAGACTTCTTTATGCTCTACTGTGGCTGTCAGTGCCTCTTTGTAGGCTACTTGCGGTGCACCTTGGTTGAGCTCAAGCTTAAATTCTCGTTTAAGTCGATCAATAATGATTTCTAGGTGTAATTCACCCATGCCCTTGAGAATGGTTTGGCCCGTTTCACGATCAGTTTCCATCCGTAAGGTTGGATCCTCTTCCATCAGCTTGGCGATAGATAGGGTTAACTTATCTTGGTCTGCTTGCTTTTTAGGTTCAATCGAGTAACCAATTACCGGCTCTGGAAAGATGATGGCTTCTAGTATCGCTTTATCTTTTTCACCAGTGAGCGTATCGCCTGTTTTAATTTCTTTAAAGCCAACTACTGCGCAAATATCACCTGCTTGCACCGCGTTAATCGGATTTTGTTTATTGGCATGCATTTGCATAAGCCGTGCAATCCGTTCTTTTTTACCCGTTCTATTGTTATGAACATAAGATCCGGCATCTAATGTGCCAGCATAGACCCGTAAAAAGGCAAGCCTACCCACAAAAGGATCGGTGGCAATTTTAAAAGCTAATGCAGTAAATGGTTCATTATTTTCTGGTTTCCTGAGCACGACTTCTCCTGTATCTGGATGGGTACAGGCTACTGGGGGTAAATCTAGTGGAGAAGGCAGGTAGGCACATGCTGCATCCAATAATGCTTGAACACCTTTATTTTTAAAAGCAGAACCACAAAGGACAGGAGAAAAAGAAAGATCAATAACTGCTTTTCGAATCGCAGCTCTGACCTCACCTGGTGTAATAGTATCTGGATTATCAAAAAATTTCTCCATCAATGCTTCATCATAACTAGCTACACTTTCAATCAGATTTTGACGCCACTGGCCAACCGTCTCCATTAAGTCTTGAGGAATAGGGACTACCTGGTAAGTCATACCTAAATCATCTTCATTCCAAATAATGGCTTCATTGGTAATCAAATCTACTACCCCTTTAAAGGCAGCTTCACTACCAATAGGAATTTGCAATGGAACAGGATTGGCTCCTAGTTTTTCCTTGATTTCATTTAAGGCATTAAAAAAATTGGCACCTGCCCTATCCATTTTGTTAACAAAACAAATACGAGGCACTCTATACTTATCGGCTTGACGCCAAACAGTTTCAGACTGAGGCTCTACACCAGACACAGCGCAAAATAAAGCCACTGCACCATCTAAAACACGCAAAGAGCGCTCTACCTCCACAGTAAAATCGACGTGGCCAGGTGTATCGATGATGTTGACTTTGTAGGTTTGGGTTTTTTCATTTGCTTTTCCCTGTATAGTAGGATACTTCCAAAATGTAGTAGTGGCAGCCGAGGTAATGGTAATCCCACGTTCTTGTTCTTGGGCCATCCAATCCATTACAGCCCCTCCATCATGGACTTCACCTATCTTATGGGTTAGGCCTGTATAATATAAAATGCGCTCAGTAGTGGTGGTTTTACCAGCATCAATATGCGCCATGATGCCTATGTTTCTTAAAAAGCTTAGCTCATTTGCCATTTATCTCAAGTTAAAATGTGAGAAGGCTCTATTTGAACTAGCCATCTTATGGGTATCTATCTTACGTTTGAAAGCAGCGCCTTCTTCTTTAGCAGCAGCAATAATTTCATTAGTAAGCCTTTCTGTCATAGTTTTCTCTCCACGGGATCTTGCATAATCAATGAGCCATTTCATGCCTAAAAATACCCTTCTATCTGGCCTTATCTCAATCGGAACTTGGAGGGTGGCTCCCCCAACACGCCTACGCTTGACTTCTAAAGTAGGGGTTACATTGTGGAGTGCTTTACGCCAAACTTCTAATCCTGCTTCTTTTGTTTTCTGAGATACTGATTCGATGGTATCATAAAAAATACTAAACGCAAGGCTTTTTTTACCCCGTTGCATTAATCCATTTACAAATCTGGTCACAAGTGGATCGCCATATTTATAATCAGGTGGTAATACCCTTTTTATAGCTTGTTTTCTTCTCATGTTATTCCTTTCACTGAAATTAATTTAAGGCTTATTTTTTCTTAGGTTTTTTGGCTCCATATACGGATCTTGCTTGACATCTTCCATTCACACCAGAGGTATCCAACACACCACGGATAACAGAGTAACTAACACCTGATAAATCTTTTACCCCTCCCCCTCTAATCAACACAATAGAGTGCTCTTGTAAATTATGGCCTTCTCCAGGAATATAGGTATTGACCTCTTTACCTGTTGTTAAACGCACCCTAGCTACTTTTTTCATAGAAGAGTTTGGTTTTCTTGGCTTCATAGTATACACTTTGATGCATACACCTCGCCGCTGCGGACAGGATGAAAGAGCTGGTGATTTTGATGCAGAAGTAGTTTTTTTTCTTCCTTTTTTTACGAGCTGTTGTATGGTTAACATCTGTTTAATAATATTTTTAGGTTTATTAGGTGTGTAAATTTACACAATTATCTAATGGTTAGCAACGTTTGAATTAGTAGCTATTGATTTTAAGAAAGTGAATTGACCCAATACATCTGTTAAGTTTAAAGGGCATTCTATTCAAATTTGTTATGTTTTACTTAGACATAGCTTAATTGTTTTGCGGTGTCTGGTTTACATTTATGTTCGTAGATTGTGTAACGAAGTCTGGTAGTTTCTCTTCGAGTTTGGCCTCCATTTTTTCTTTTCGTTCTTGCTTAATTATATTTTTCTCCTCGTTCATTATTGGCATTGCATTGGATTCGCATTTAAGTCCCAAAATTTGGGAATCGCACTGCGCACTCTCCTGACTTAGTAAAAGAGCTTTGCGTTTAGAGCCTTTTTTTATCGCACCTTCAATACATTTTTTGGCCTCGTCTAGCTTATTAGAAGCTAATGCTAGATTGTAGCGATATATTCCACATAAGTTTAAGCGTTTATTTTTATTTGCTTCCAGCTGCTCAACAATTATGACTAGAGCATCCTTAAGTTTTGCACACCATCTAAAGTTTAAGACCGTTCTTAACGAGCTCAGACCAGAAGCCGCTGATAATGGAGGTACTACCTGATTAAGAGACTGTACTAAAGCATGATGATATTGTATATCATTTATAGCTGTTTTACACTTTTCAATCGCCCCACCGGCTATTTTTAAACACTCTTTTGCCTTGTTTTTTGCTTCTTTCTTGGTTAGTGTATTAGGATCATAGTCTTGATGTTGCGTAAGCTCAAGAAGGTCATATTGTTGTTGCTGCTGCATTAGCTCAAATGTCGAGTCGTAAGGAGGAGGAGGGTCACACTGGTTCAAAGGAGCTTTTTCGGGATAAGGAGGAGCAGTAGGTTTATTTCCCTCAGAAGCCCTAAAACATTGGTTAAGAGCCATTAACCAAGGCAATAATAATATTGATAAAGCACATCTCATAACCAATCTAGATGGATATAAAAAAATACCTGATAATCTTTGCTGCTTCCTTTTGCTATTTTCAGTTGATTTTTGCAGGCTACGTTGTTGGTTATTCGTATCTGTTTTTTTAGCGCTATTTGGCTTCATCATCAAAATTATCATTTGGTTTACGAGGTTGAAAAATATTACAATTAGGGGTATAAGTATAAAAAATTTATAGATTACTCTTTATAATTTTATACTATACTCAAGGCTTTAGGGCTATACACAAGAACAAACCTTAAAATTATAGCCTTTTTTAGGATAAAACCAAGAAACCTATTAGATTCTTTGAAGATAAGGCCTTAGGAGCCTACTTTATATTTTGCTCATTGAATTATTTTTGTAGACTAGAGGCTTAGTTATATCATGCAGACCTTAATCAAAATTAATGGTAAGTGACCTAAAGTCGCCTTATTGGCAAGTAACTAATAGGTTGCTAATCAGTGATATGGCATCCGTTAAAATAAAAAACGCCCCTTGTTAAAATAGTTGCACTCAGACAGTGACCCTTACAGCTGAAATAGAAAAACAATTGAAATGGGAACCCGAAGAACGGATTCTGTCTTCCAGCTGTAAGAAGCGCTTGCCGGAACTTTTTACCGAGGGCTTGATTTTTTGTCCGCTTCTTGATCAAGAAAAAATACGCTAATAGCCTACCTAAGTAAAGCTTTTATCAGCAGAATATATTAAATTTAAGAGATAATTGTATTATTTTTTTGATCATGCATATTGTTTACGCCTATCTTCGCAATCAATTTAAGCAGTCTAGTAATGGGTTAATGCAACTCATTTTAATCCATATTTTAACCTTCTTGTTGCTTTTTTTGTTTAATACTGGATATTATATCTGTGGTTATGAAAATCAGATTCCATGGCTTTATGGGCAATTGACTTTTCCTTCTCTTTATCCATTGTTATTGGAACGACCCTGGGCCTTTATCACTTACTCTTTTATCCATAAAGGTTTTGTAGATTTATTCTGGGATATTTTTATATTATACATTTTTGGTCAAAGAATTCGGGCTATTACACGCTCAAAGCATATCTTACGGCTCTATTTTTTAGGACAAATAGTGGGGGCAATGCTTTTTTTTACACTATACCAGTTTTCGCCTCCTTTCAAGGGCGTTGCCGACAGCCTTACCGGCCCTTCAGCCCCTATTTATGCTATAATGATTGCAGTTTGTGTCTTGATGCCTAGTTTAAAGTTATATTGCTTCTTTTTCTCTTTACCACTACGTTATGTTGCGATTACCTTACTGGTAATAGCTTTTGTGCATTTACCCACACAAGATGCGGGTTATTACTTGGCACAATTGGGTGGTGCACTGTCCGGATATCTTTATGCCAGGCTCTGTAAGAATGATCTAGACATTAATCCTTCTTTTTTTAGTGTACATGGTGTGCGTAGAACAAAAATGTCGGTTACGGTTACTAAAAAGTAACCATTTACTGAGAAAAGCACCTAGTAAGATTAAGGTATCTCTTCCAATCAACGCTAAATGGCGTATCGGCCCCGATAGGGCTCAATAGGCACAAATTAAGTTTTATTTTTAATTTAAATGAATAACATACTTTTTAGAATTATAAAAATAGTGGGTAAGCTATTGGGCATAGCTTGCATGGTGGAAATAGTCAGAGAAAAGCTGACTATTTTTCTCTATAGCTTGCAGCATAACCTTAAAGCACAAGTCAAGAAGATCATTCGGCTCTTTTTTATGGGTACGCTAGCTTTTATATTATTTAGCTTGGGGTTACGTTTCTTATTACATGGATTAGCTTGTTGGTTGAATGCGATTTTTGCTAGTGCTTATCTTGGTTTTTTTATCGTTTCAATCTTTTGCTTTTTAATGGTTACACTTATAATATTTAGGTTACGTAACAAAATCAATAACCAGGAAAAAGAACAGGAAGAATTTAAAGATCTGCAATAGAATAGCATAGCATATAGATATCTGTTCAAGACTTTGGTAAAAAAAGCTTTTGTATACCCCTTTTTTCGTTTCCGTTCACCCAATGGCGTCAACTTAACGCTTTTTTATCTTATTTTTTTCTTGATAAGAAAGTAGCTTTAAACAATTCATTTTTTAACAGTGTCAGGAACAGATACGTTTTTTCTTGATAAAAAAGTAAAAATAAAACGCCCTCACCATTGTATCAGGACTAGATATAAAAAGAATAAAACGCCCCTTGTAAAAATTGGTGATCAGTAAGCAAAGCTTACAGCTGAAATAGCAAAACAGTTGCAAAGAAGGTTCAAGCAGTGCTAAATGGATAAGCATAGATGGCTTTTATTAGTCAAAAAAAGACCAATGTATACCAATATCAGCTGCTTTTTTTAGGCCAGGATAAAATGGTGTAGCAAAATAGGCTTCTGGCTTATGAAAATATTCATTGATGTAGCTGTATTTAAAAGAAAGCTTTAAGTTATTGATACGAAGATTACAAAAAATATCAACAATTGGTCTGCCTTGTACAGGGAATTGGTTTTGGCGGTAAAATTGTTGTGCGATTATATCGTAACCATCGCCATAATAAAGCTCTTTAAAATGTATATTTAGACCTGTTTCTATAGCCATCTTTTTATGGTAGGGCTGGTGGGCATAATAATACCGGCCTGTGTAAATATAGGGAGGCATGTAGCCTTTAAAAACTTTGAGATTTCTGCTGAGGTCTTTTAAAATGGTAAAAGTGTTATCAAAATGGAAATAAGAAAAAAAACAAAAATTTAAATTACTTTCTAAAGAAAAAAGATAAATAGGTGCAGTAGCCTGCACAGGTTCAGCAACGCAATGGTCAGGACTATTCTGATGGTATGGTCTGGCTTTCCTGTAGTAAATATGGTTGTTTATCTTTTTAAAAGATATAATAGGATGAACCGTTATATGTGTCCAGTTATACCATATGGCTGCATCTATTGCTTGTGCAGATGGTGATACAAAATGCTTGTCCCATAATCGGTGTCTGCTATAGCCATGGCTTACTATATAGGGGGTTTTGTGTTTAATCGTATGGCACGCTATTTTAAAAAAATGGTTTGTATAAGCTAAATTTAATTTGTGATAGCCTCCTTTTTGTAATAGATAAGCTCCATCCAGACAAAGCTGGCTATGTTGCCCAAATTGCAATCGTGTATTACCACCTAGGTAATGTCCTTTTTCTTTTTTTTCCTTTTTTAAAGGCCGATTATATACTAGCTCTTCAGGCTTAGAAAAATCATATTTTAGATCAATATCTTCGAGTCTGTAATGTACCGCATAGAATAAATTGGGTTGGTCTATATCTCCTTTAATCCCTATTTCATGACCAAGAGATCGCATTAGAAGGCGATTATCTTCTTTGTCACATGCATTATCGGGTTGATTGGATATAAAGCTTAGTAATGGCTGATCTAATTTTTCAATGGTGAAGAGATTCTTTATTTGGCTATAGTGTAATTCATGGTATACTTGTAGTGGTTGGCTGTACTCATAATGATGGTAGAGGTAGAAATTACGTCTAAGATCTTTATGCATTACTTTTTTATCTTTATCGATCTTATTTTGCATATATGATTCTTCTAGTAGTGGGAAAGAAGAATGGTAACGTTTACTTGGATTTGGTTCTGTAAATGCAAATTCGTCTTCTATTTTGTTGGCTGTTTTTTTAGTCGAACGTACACCACCAGTCTCTCTAGTGATATATTTCCTATTAGACCAGCTTGTGAATAGGTGATAGCAGCCATCTGCGTTTTTTATATGGGTAAAGAGGTCAAAATTAGGAAAAGCATTAACAATTTTATCATCTTTACTATATGGCCATTCATTTTCTGCCATGGCACCATACCAATTTGTACCTATATGCCAGTTTGGAAGTAGCCGTTGGGTATAACAGCCGTTGAATAAGAAACTACCTAGATTGGCTAACACAATATTAAAATCCGCATATGCTTTGGATGTATAGTAGTAGCGTATGTCTTGCGGTTGGTGAAAATAAAAATCATAGGCAGCCAGACCATAGGTTGCACCTATATGTTGTGGTAATTTATAAACAATGTGCTGGGCAGCTGTGAAATGGTTACCAAGATCTTGAAAATTGTATCTATGTCTTTCTGCAACCGTGAAATGGTCCATCTTGGTTACAGAGCGATCCATACGATGGTACTTTCTGTAATTTTGTTTTACTTCTCGTGGGGTTATAAAAAAGGTAGAACCTGCCCCTACTTTTTCTTCTTCAGGTTTTTCAAAGATATCTTCTGCCTTTTCGCTTCCATAACTACTAATTGGTAGCGCAAAAAATAGAAAAAACAAACTATATCGCCAATAAATCGAAAGGTCTACCATTATGATTTTTTACTTAAAATGTTTCCGTTTAGCCCTATGATAGGAATACCATACAACATAGTATTCATTCAGCACTGTGGTCAAACCACGCACAAAAAGAAAAACCGCCTCTGTGTAAACTAGGGGCGATTTTCACAACTTTTAACACAAGGCTTAATTTTTTGGTTACTTGTTGATCAAGATATAAGTAATACAAAAGACCTTAGGCTACAAATATAATAGACTTCTTGCATAACTCGCTTATGCTAAGGAGTTCCTAGAAGTAGGGGAACACAAAAACGCAATATCATAGATCTACTTCAGGATTTAACCTACTGAATCAACGTACAAGTTACCAGCAGCAGTAACATCAGGCAAGAAATTTAATAACTTTTGTCTCAAAAGTTGCTTTATCTTCTTCTGCAAATCCTATTTCTATGGGCATATAATATACAGGTAAGGAAAATAATAGTTTGATTAAAGAATGGTCTAGCAATCTTATATAATCTTTTTCTGTTGTAACAATCGCTTTATCTGGCTGATCTAATCCATGAAATAGATTGATAATTTTTAGTATATCGGTATCACTGAACCAATGATGGTCCCTAAAAGCCAAATGTTTAACCTGATGTCCATTTTTTTCTAAATAGATCCGTAAGGGAAGGGAATCTGCAATACCTGTAACCAGCAGTAACGTTACAGGGAGCTTGTCTGCTTTGACCTCCCCTATGGCGATAGGATCGTGGTAGATAGTATGTGTAAAAAAAACGGATACTTCTTTTCTATGGTATTTTTGCATACTTGATTTTATAGTACCTAGTTCTGATTGAGATAGATTTAGTGGGCTTTTGGTTACCAATATGATATCAGCACGTGAGGCCCCTTTACGTGGCTCCCGTAATTGACCTAATGGTAGTACATGGTCCTTAAAAAAAGGTTGATGAAACGAGGTCAATAAAATATTTAAATGAGGCCTTAGGCTAAGGTGCTGAAAAGCATCATCCAGAAGAATGAGCTGGACATTTGGTCTATATTCCATAAGTTTTGCCACGCCTTTGACCCTATTTTCGCAAACGGCAACGACTACATTAGGGTGGTCTAGAAAATTTTTATAGACAAGGTAAGGCTCATCACCTGCTGTTAAAGGGGATACGGATTCGTTTATTATTTTGAAGCCTATAGATCTGCGCTTATATCCTCTACTCAACACCCCTATCACTCGCCCTTTAGCAAGCAGTTTGACCAAATAGATGGTCAAAGGAGTTTTTCCTGTTCCACCTAATGAGAGGTTGCCTATACTAATCACTTTTGGTTTTTTATAATAAAAACGCTTTTTGATTTTTTTATCGTAGAGCAGATTACGTAAAGAAACTACCCCACCATAGCTCCAACTTAGTATTTGTAAACATAACAGCAACATAACATCTACTTTTCAATAAAAATTGACTTTATTATACAAATAACGATATTTTTATTATATTAATAGTTATTTAGATCCAAAGTGATCAAGCGTATATATTACTTTTTATACTAGCTAGAATGAGCATAAAAGCGCCAAGATATAGTGATACTGCTGTTACTATAGCAGATGTGATAAACTACTTGGAGCAAAAAACCCAATTGCCAAACGAGCATAATTTACCAATCCCGGGTATTGTAGTAGGTGATGTAAATAATACAGTAACTGGAATATTGATTTCTCTCGACATAACAGAAGCCGTATTGGATGAAGCTATTGAAAAAAGATGTAATTTTATTGTTGTAAATCAACCTCTTTTTTCCCAACCATTGGTACAAATCATTCCAGAAAATTATGCTGGCAGGTGCATGATTAAAGCAATAAAGCATGAACTAACCATTTATGTTTTTAGCACCAATTTAGACCATCTAGGTCGCGGAGCTAGTCATAGAATAACTAATTTAATTGATTTACAAAATACGCTTCCTATCATTCCTCAAAAAGTAATACTCCATAGATTGACTACTTTTGTTCCTCCTTATTCAGAAAAATATTTAATTCAATCTTTGTGTCAAGCAGGAGCTGTTTTGGCCACTCAAAATCTAGTAGATGTTACTAATAATGTTCATTATAAAACAGTTCCAGAACCTTTATTGCATTTTTCTATTAGCTCAAAGTTAGAATTTTCAAAAGAGAGTCAGCTTACTTTTATAGTACCTACTCCTTGTAAAGAAAGCGTCATTCAAACTTTATTCCATGTGCATCCTTATGAAAAAGTTACCTACTATTTAGAACAGGTAGAAGTAACGCTAAACAATATGGGTAGTGGTTTACTAGGGACTTTACCCGTAGAGTTACCAGCTAAATATTTTTTGAAGTATATAAAAACAAAATTGACTTTATCTTATCTCCAACACACTAATTGTTTCGACCGACCTATCAAAAAAGTGGCCGTTTATGCTGGAAATGGTAGTTGGCTCTTGAAAGAAATTCTTAACAGAAAAATAGATGCATTTATTACAGCAGGCCTACAATATGAGCAGTTTTTAGAAGCTAATGATAAAACATTATTGATTGATATAGGTTACCATGCTACTCGATTAGGCCTAAAAAGACTAATACTTGCACTACTATCAAAAGAATTTAATAATATTGTAATACTACGCTGTAAAACTATGACCAATCCTGTTCATCACATTAATGACTAACTAATGGATAAAAATATTGCAATTAAACTAACAAAGCTCTCTGAGCTTCAGGAAGTTGATACCCATCTTAATGATATATTAAAGCTTAGGGGTACGCTCCCAGAGGAGGTATCTTCTTTAGAAGCAGATATAGACGCATTATCTGCAAGTCTACAAGAGCGTGAGCTCCTATTGGCTGAACTGCGCCAGGAAGTGGTCAATAAAAAAACATTTATCAAACAAGCGGAAAAAAAACTCCAGCAATACGAGGCGCAACAAATAGAAGTTCGCAATAATAGAGAGTATGATGCGATTACCAAAGAGCTTGAATTGCATAAGTTGGACATTCAACTTGCAGAAAAATTTCTGCGTACTGCCTATAGTAATATAGAGCATGATCAGGCTAATATAGAAGAGTTGCATAAGCTTTTAGAATCAAAAAAAGCTGATTTAGTTTTAAAAAAGCAGGAATTGACCATAATTTTAAAAGCAAGTCAGCAAGAAGAGCTTAACTTATATGAAAAAAGAAAAGAGGTCATAGAGCTGCTAGGTCAGCCTTTATATATTGCTTACGAAAGAATTAGAAAAAATGTATCCAATAATTTGGCAGTAGTACCCATTAAAAAAGGCGCCTGTGGTGGATGTTGTATCGTGATTCCACCTCAGCAAAAAATAGGGGTATATGAGCGCAATAAAATAGTACTTTGTGAGCATTGTGGCAGAATGTTAATTGCTTTGGAACAGCCTATAGATGCCCTACTATTTGTAAGCTAAAGCATAGATAAAAGAGGTTGTAAATTACTAAGGTGATGTAATCTAATAGCCGTTTTTGCGCTATTATTTTATACTCAGCCTACTATATTAAGATCAAAAAACTATGGCAGAGGAATCATACTCACCTGAAGACCTAAAATTTTTTGAAAAGATTCTTTTAGAAAAATTAGATCAAGCTAATCATGAGCTACAAGTATTGGAAAAAGTTTTGAGCCGTCAAGAAGCAGGCCTTGAAGTAGCTGGTAAACCATTTGAGGAAAATGCAGAAGTAATAGAGACTGAGAATGTAGGTCAGTTAGCTGAACGGCAACAAAAATTTATTAAGCAAATTGAACTTGCTATTCAACGCATTAAAAATGGCACCTATGGCATCTGTGTGTTAACCGGTAAGCTTATAGATAAAGAGCGTTTAAAAGTAGTACCGCATACGATGTATGCAGTAGATGCAAAATTAAATACAAAAAAATAAGGCTAATCGTTCGGTTCTACTAGTTATATGCTTTATGAAAATTGGTGCTACTACTCCTGATTGGTCATCTTGCATACGCTTAAACAAATTTATAAGTAATGCAGGTATTTGTGCTAGAAGAGAGGCTGATCAACTCATCCAATCAGGTTATATTGCTGTTAATGGTATAGTAGTAAAAAAGGTAGGTACCAAAATAGCAACCAATGCTATCGTGACTTATAAAGGTGTTCCTTTAAGGCTAGAAAAGTTACAGTACATACTTTTAAATAAGCCCAAAGGTTATGTTACTACTTTGGACGATCCTCAAGGTCGAAAAACTGTTTTAGATCTTATTAACAAAAAGTATTGCCCAGAGCGTATTTACCCAGTTGGTCGACTAGATTATGATACTACAGGCTTATTACTGCTAACCAATGATGGTGATTTAGCACGTAAGTTATCCCATCCTTCTAGTCATATCGAGAAGATCTATCATGTAGTACTTAATAAGCCTATACGAATGCAGCATTTACATACCATTCAACAAGGTGTTGTACTACAAGATGGTCTAGCAAAAGTAGATCAGGTAGCAATAGTAGAAGAAGATCCAACGCAAATAGGCATGACCATACATATGGGTAAGAACCGAATTATTCGTAGGATCTTTAACCATTTGGGTTATCTGGTTCATAAATTAGATAGAGTAGGTTATGCGCATCTTACTAAACAGCATGTCCCTCGTGGTAAATGGATTTTTTTGAAGAGTAAAGAGGTAGTTAAACTTAAAAAGCTGATATAAATCTCGTATCTGCTCCCGACTTTGGTAAAAAAAGCTTTTTTTATACCACTTTTTGCTTGATCAAAAAGTGAACAAAAAATCAAGCCCTCTGTAAAAAGTTGCGGAAATCACGTATTAGAGCTGGAAAAACAGAACTCACCCGCTCAGCAGGCTCAAACAAGCTGTTTTTCTAATCAGCTCTAATACGTGATTGCTGGTCGCAACTATTTTACAAGGGGCGTTTTTCCTAGAACCGCTATAACCTTCAATTCATACTGCATCCCTTTCTTGTGTGCTATTAAAAAATCACCTATCTAGTCAAGCAATAACATCAACTTAAGTACTCTGCTTGTTTCCGTTCACCACTATGGCTTATGCTAGGAAAAAAACGCGCCCTTTGAAAAAAGTGCGATCAGAAAGCACCGTTTACAGATGAAAAGAAAAACAGTTGCCGGGATGGATTGCAGGGAGACTCCTGTTTTTCCAGCTGTAAACGAAGCTTTCAGCCACTTTTTTCATTAGCGCTTGATTTTTTGGTTACTTTTT
>NZ_JAACGG010000052.1:0-417 GCF_022810525.1 Candidatus Cardinium sp. cByotN1 | reverse complement strand
TCTCTGCAATCCATCCCGGCAACTGTTTTTCTTTTCATCTGTAAACTAAGCTTTCTGATCGTACTTTTTTCAAAGGGCGCGTTTTTTTACTAGCATAAGCCATAGTGGTGAACGGAAACGAAAAAACTGGTATAAAAAACTTTTTTACCAAAGTCGTGAACAGACAATGGCGTTAACTTAAGGAATTTTTAATTATTTTTATTTGATTATAAGTTTTTTTATCTTACTTTTTTCCTGATAAGAAGGTAAGCAAAAAATCAAGCCCTGGTAAAAAGTTGTGGAAAGTGCCCCTTACAGCTGGAAAAACAGAACCTACCCTGCAACATCCATTACAGATGTTTTTCTGTATCCGTTCACGACTGTGGTTTTTCTTCGATTATATTTAGCAACTCTTTGGTTGTACCTGTTCAAGTCAGT
>NZ_JAACGG010000051.1:0-7795 GCF_022810525.1 Candidatus Cardinium sp. cByotN1 | reverse complement strand
ACAGTCGTGAACGGATACGATCAAATAATAATAAGTAAAAAATCAAGACTTTGGTAAAAATGTTCATAAAGTGCTCATTACAAATCAACAAACAGTATTGTTTCCGTTCACGCAATGGCGTCAACTTAAGGAATTTTTAATTATTTTTATTTGATTATAAGTTTTTTATCTTACTTTTTTATCAAGCAAAAAGTAGCTTTAAAAAATTCATTTTTTACCAGTTTCAGGAACAGATACACAGTATTTGCTCTTCAGACCTGCCCCTCAACTGTTTTTCTATTGCAGTGGTAACGGTTATTTTCTGAGCGCAACTATTTTACAAGGAGCGCTTTTGTTTTCCTTCCCTAGGCCTACCTTATGCTAAGAAAACTAGATTGTATACAGGCGCTTTTTTAGGTATAACCCACGTCCTTGGATGGGGATTGAATAGATAAAATGTTGATTAGCGTGTTATGTTTTCGTACAGTTTTGTTTTTCCGATGCTTTATCCAGTTTTTCTATAATCTCACTTTTAATACTTTTTCTTGAATTAATCTGATTATCATCTATTTCATCAATAGATACACCTATATCATCATCAGCTATAATTAGATCTGGTTCGTATAATATTGGCTTATCTATAAGTTCTGCGTAGTCTCGCGCATACTGACCTTTCAGGTCTTTTAGGCAGACATTTGCCCCAGATTTTATTAAAAGGTTAGCCATATCATGAAATTGATTAATTTTATTAGTATTTCTTGCACGTCTTAGAAAATCTAAAGCAAACATTAGAGCTGTTTTACATTCACTTACTTGTACATCTAAATCTGCTCCTTGTTTTATTAGGTGTTTAAGAATTTCATTACTGGCTTCCTTTTTTGGGGATTGTACTACTGCTTCAATCAATAGGGTGCTATTTAACTCATTTTTTGCATTTACATTTAGTTTACGCTCCTCAAGCCAATAGTCTAACCTTTCTATTGACCAATGATGTGATTCAATGTCTTGCAAGATATCACGAGTTAAGACCATATGATCTTCTTCTTTTATCTGATTATCATGTTCTTTTTTATAAGTGGTAGTACTTGTAGTAGTCGCACTAGTGGTAGCAGTCATACTCGAATCGGTCGATGAAGGATTAGGATCTGGTGCTTTTACTGTTACGGGACCGTCAGGTGCCGCTGTAGTACTTGTAGTAGTCGTAATATTTGTGCTCAGATCAGTGGACACTTCATTACCATATTTGTCTGTGCCATTTTCTGTTTTAATTGCATCATGAATCTGTTTCTCTTTCTCTGTTGCAGGAGTTATGTTTTTTATCGTATTATTCGGGTAGTCTGGGCTTAATGGAGGAAAGGTAGTTAGACTTCCATTATGAGGACCCATTGCATTTGACTGATCTGGAATAAAGAAGCTAAGCGGATACGTTACCCCAAAAACAAGCCATACACCGCCGAGTATCGTTAAAAATTTACCTAATACGTTCATTCTATTCCACGTTCTCATTGAACGCGAATAGTATCCACTATCATGCCTCCTATTCTCTAATATAGATAGTCCACTTACACTTAGTGCTTTCCTTGTATTTACACAAGCAGATAGAGTATTTAAAATTAATAATCCAGCCAGTAGGCCTGCTCTGTAACGTATATACGTTTTCATACTATTGATATTTAATAAATTGTATATAATGACTACCTAGCAGAATGGGTTCAATGAACAGACCATATGCTATTCATATTGCTTCTTATCTTCGTAATAATAAGGCAAAAACTTTCAACTAGGCGTCGTAATCGAAAAAAGAATTTGCTTAACCTGTAAGGGATTATTAAGAAAAAATAAATACAATTGCAAATAAATATCAGTAGTGGTTTAGACCATGAGGTCAAATTAAGGGCTGTATTTTATGGATTATGATCTATAATAGAATAGTATATTTTTCATAAATCCTTCAATACGGGCTAAAGTTAAAATCCGACCCAGTAGATTATATAGTCGGGATAAGGTCAATAAGCCCAGGTGCCATCATTTTTTTAGAAAAATTTGTTAGTCAATCGATTCTTTAAGTTCACACCATTGACTGAATGAATACTTATTCTGGAAGAAACCCACCTGTTTGCCTCTTCCACAGTTTGGCAAAATGGCCTTTTTTAGCTAAAAGCTCTGCTATTGTTCCATCTTCGATGATCATTTGCTTATCAAAAACCAAAATCCGATCCATATAACTGATGGTAGATAAACGGTGTGCAACAACCAGGGTGGTAGCATCCTTGATCACACTTTTTAAATTTTTTTGAATAAATTTTTCCGTAATAGAATCTAAGGCAGCAGTAGCTTCATCCATAATTAGAATAGGGGCATTTTTTAAAATAGCACGTGCAATAGCAATACGTTGTCGTTGCCCTCCAGAAAGCTTTACTCCACGTTCTCCAACCATGGCGTGAAAGCCTTTGTCTAATGCTTCTATAAAATCAATGCAATGAGCCAATCTGGCGGCTTCTACTACTTCTGCTTCTCTTGCATCTAAACGACCATATTGAATATTTTCAAAGATGGTCCGGTGAAAAAGCAGTGGATCCTGTGGAATGATCGCAATTTGTTCCCGTAAAGATGGTTGAGTTACTTGTGAAATATCTTGATCATCAATTAATATTTTTCCACTATTGAGGTTATAGAGCCGCAATATCAAATGCACAAAGGTCGTTTTACCTGAACCAGAGAGACCAACCAAACCAATTTTTTCGCCCCCTTTAATTTCAACAGAAATTTGGTTAAACATATGCGTCTTCGGCTCATAATGGAAAGTAACCCTATCCAAACAAATGGTGCCTTCCTTAACAACTAGTGGAGTGGCATGGGGGTGATCTTTGATCTCGTGTGGTACACTTAAAAGGGAAAGTGCTGCTTTAGAAACGCCTACTTCTTTGGCAATCTGGTTGATATGAAAAGAGCTATGCCAAACCAATCCCATTAGATTTAAAAAGGTCATGGTAATAAGCGAGCAATCTCCTATGCTAATCCAGTTGTGATTCCATCCATAAACCAAAGTCACAAATGTCACTACAAGAAAAATCAAAGTAAGCAACCCTTTCAAAAAAGATGCTTTTTCGATGGCCCAAGAAGCCTTTTCAGATTTTTTTATTTCATCGCTTTGGTAGCTATTTAGATATTTTAGTTCGTAGGCGGTGCGGGCAAATAAACGAACGGCTAACATACAACCCAAGCTATCCACTATTTGGCCATCTAATTCAGAGATAGCCTCTGCATGTATTTTGGCAGTTTGATTGATCTTACCCATATATAGGATAGTTAATCCAATAAAAATCGCTACAAAAACAAATAAGATTACACCGAAAACAGCACTTGCTTGAACAACCAGTCCCAATGAAAGGCAAAAAGTAAGCATAGTGCAGAAAAAATTACCTATTATAATATCTAAAATATGCTCACACGCACGAGGGAGTTCTGCTATTTTATTAGCTAGTCCACCTGTAAAATGTTCAGAAAAATAGCTATGCGATTGACCCTGTGTATAGGCAAGAACACTTTCTCGAATATGCTTGCGAAATTTAGGCCAAACATAGATAGATACAATCCCATAAGCCCTGCAGGCAATTTCCATCACCAAAAAAGAGGTCAATAAACCGATTAAGGGAAAAGTCAGTGCTCGAAAAGGAGCATCTATACCTGGTTTAAGTTCTACGAGTTTGTTGATTAACAGCTTGACAAAATAAGGTGATAAGGATTCATTCAGTGACCAAAATACTAAGGCAAAAAACATAAAGCTGAAACCCACAGCTTGTCGTTTTACAAAATAGAAAATGAAAGAAAAGAGAGTTTTAGGTAAAGCCTTGATTTCCTTAGACATGGTAGTGGGCATATTGTTTTTTGTTTGGTAGCAAACAAAAGGAGTTTCTATACTTTTTTGTTGATAAACAAAATAGAGTTTACATAAAAATGAAATATCGTTAAAAACGATTATAGAAACAATATAAGTCTATTACTTATATGTCACCATCTTTAGCGTGTGAGGCCTACTTATTTAGATGAATCATACAATATTCAACATGATTTCTTGTAAAGAAAGAAAAAAAATATTAAATTTAGGTCCGTTTGCTACGGATGCCTGTTTTTAATACAACTATTCAAAAGTATCTTCCATGAAGCCTCTACAAAGGATACTGTATGTTGCAAGTGAAATAGCTCCTTTTTTGGAGACCTCTCTTGTAGCAAATTGTGTACGTAAATTACCTGAAGCCATGCAAAGCAGACAGATTGACGTACGGATTATGGTGCCTAAGTTTGGTACGATTAATGACCGTATGAATAGGCTGCATGAAGTGCTACGTTTATCAGGCTCTATTGTCTCTATAAATGATGTAGATCATTCCATTTCTATAAAAGTAAGTACCATACCTAGTACACGGTTACAAGTTTATTTTGTAGATAACAATGATTTATTTGGAAGTAGGAGATCAGTTTTTGAGGATCAAAATAATAATTTTTATGAGGATAATGACCTGCGTATGATTTTTTTCTGCACAGGTGTAATGGAAACGCTCAAAAAATTAGAATGGGAAGCGGATATTGTACATTGTCATGATTGGATAACTAGTCTTGTACCTATCTTTTGGAAAAAACTTTATCAACATCACCCTCTTTTTAGAAAAGCCAAACTAGTTTTTACTATCTATAATAATAGCTTCTCTCATCAATTTCCTTATCTAGCGGAAAAACTAGCAAAAGTAGGTGTTGCAGAGGAAGATGCATTATGGTTAACGCCTGGTGGTTTTCGCAACATCATTCAACTAGCTATGCACTATTCTGATTTAGTATTACGTGGAGAAACGCTTAATGCAGTTGAGTTTGAAGATTTATTTAAGGAAAAAGAGCTTCCTTGGGTGGAAAACGATGAGCAGTATAATGAAGGGTATTTTTCAGTTTACAAAAACTTAATTAAGCAATAGCATACCCCTTAAGCCATAAGGAGGTATTACTTAATATATCACAAGCATCTATCCTATATATAGCTTATACCATAGTTTCCCAATTATTGCTATGGCTCAGTTACTTATCTATCGTGCTTCTGCTGGTTCTGGTAAAACTCATATATTAGTAACACGTTATATTGAATGGGCTTTACGCTATCCAGATGCTTTTAAACATATCTTAGCGGTAACCTTTACCAATCGTGCTACCCAGGAGATGAAACAGCGGATTTTAGCCTGTTTTTATAGCCTCTCTATCGGCCAAGAAACGGCTTTACAAAAAACGCTATGCCAAGCTGGGTGGTCCCCCTCACAACTACAGCTGCGCAGCAAAGCAATATTATCTAGAATGGTATATCATTATGGTGATTTTTCAGTTACTACAATCGATAGTTTTTTCCATAAGATTATTCAATCCTTTACTAAGTCGCTCGGTTTACCCCACCATTTTGCTATTGAAATGGATGAACTACTTGCTTTAAAAGAAAGCATAGAAGAACTACTTACTTTAGATGACCCCTTGCTTCAAAAATGGATCGCAGACTTTGCACTGACCAAACTATTGGCTGGCCAAACCTGGCATGTTAAAAGTAATATTCAAGAACTTGGTAAAGCGCTTTTTAATGAATCTTTTAAGCTACATGAAAAAGCATTATTAACCGCTTTTCAGGAGCAAGAGAGATGGTCGCATTTGGTATTAGCTATACAAGAAAGTGTGCGTTCCTTTGAGGAAAGGATGCAAAAAATAGGTCAAACTGCCTTAACAATACTTAAGCAAGAAAAGCTGTCTCTATCAGATTTTACTTATGGTACCAAAGGGGTAATAGGTTATTTTTTCAAACTAGCCAACAAAAAAGACTATAAGCCAACCAAACGCGCCATTATAGGAAGAGATAATCTAAAAAGTTGGTATGCTAAGCAAAAAACCAGTAGAACAGCCGACATAGCTAGGGTAGTGGAACGATTGCTTCACCCTTTGCTCGTGGAGGCTATTGATGGCTATGAACAGGAGGGCTTAGCTTATAGAACAGCTATTGTGAATGGCCGTTTTAGCTATGCCTTTGGCATGGTAGGTGCCTTACTCATAGGATTAGAACGGTATAGGTTGACAAACAATGTGCTATTTATGTCAGATATAGCCACTTTGCTCTATCAAGCTATTCAGGGCAGTGATATCCCTTTTTTATATGAAAAAATAGGCCATCAATTTCATCATTTTCTCATAGATGAATTTCAAGATCTTTCTCTTTTTCAATGGATGAATATCAAACCATTATTACGCAATAGTTTAGCACAAGGCTATAGTAGTTTGTTAGTAGGAGATGTCAAGCAAGCTATTTACCGTTGGCGTGGAAGCAATTGGAAACTTTTGAATCATGAAGTAGAAGCAGCCTTTAAAGAAAGCAGGCTGCATCATTTAACCACCAATCAGCGTAGCCAAGAAGCTATTGTATTATTTAATAATCATTTGTTTAAAACAGCTGCTAACCATTTGGTAGATTATCTTGAAAAAAGATCCACCGATCAGCCTATTCATATACTGGCCGATGAATGGGCCCAAATGAGACGAGCCTATAGTGATGTAGTACAACAAACGAATGGTCAAAAAGGAGGCTATGTAGCACTTTGGTTCTTTCGATCTGACCAAACAGATACAGTTGGTCAACCTATTGCTTGGCAAGTACATGCCCAAAAAACCTTTATAACTTTATTAGAACAGTTGCAAAAAGAGGGTATTCCAGCAAAAGATATCGTTGTATTGATTCGTAATAATAGTGAAGCAAATTTGATAACCAGTTTATTGACCACCAATGCTACCCCTAGTTCTTATCAGGTACAATCGGACCATGCTCATACTTTATGGAGCCATATAGCCATAAAGGTATTGATACATACATTGTATTATCTTCATGATGAAGATGATCTAATTAATAAGATCGCTTGGGTAGAGGCCTATTCCAATTGTATAGCTAACCATGCAGCTATTGGTCATCATGATAGATTTTATCAAGTAGTAGCTTGTGCTGACCACATTGAAAAGCTATTTCCTGCATCCTTTTGGCTTCAGAAAGATTTTTTAAAAAATGTATCTGTTTATACCTGTGTGCAGCTGCTGATTACCTGCTTATTTAAAAACTTTGATCAATTCAGTGATCTTTTCTCTTTGTTTCAGAGTATTGTTTTACATTTTTGTCTTACAGAATCTACTTCTATAGAAGCCTTTTTAGCCTGGTGGGAAAAAAGAGGTCGATCCATCAAGCTACCGGTAAGTTATGATGACGATACGATTAAAGTAATGACCATTCATCAATCTAAGGGGCTAGCATTTAAAATAGTGATTATGCCTTTTTGCAGCTGGCGTTTGGATCATCCGTCACGTAATGGACCTATATTATGGTCTGTAAACCATCAGAAAAATTCTGATTTTCCTATATGGCCCATAAGCTATGGGGTAGATTTAAAGGAAACGCATTATGCCAAAGACTACTGTTTAGAGCAAATGCAAATACATTTAGATAACTTAAATTTACTGTATGTAGCTTTTACAAGAGCAGAATCGAAGCTTTATGTTATGGCACCTCTGCCCGAGAAAATGGACGGTATGGTTACCATTGCTGATTTGCTTTATCAATCCTTGATAACAGAAAAAATAGATCAGCTATTTGGTCAAGCAGGGTCAGTAGCTGTTCAAGTGGAAGACAGTGATGTAGGCACTAATCTTTTTTGTATCTGTTCCTGACACTGGTAAAAAATAAAGCGCTGATGAAAAAAGTGGCTGAAAGCTTCGTTTACAGCTGGAAAAACAGAAACCTCTCTGCAATCCCTCC
>NZ_JAACGG010000050.1:0-4428 GCF_022810525.1 Candidatus Cardinium sp. cByotN1 | reverse complement strand
AAAAGTAGCTTTAAAAATTCTTTCTATATGTTGCCATTTGTTTTTTCAATAGGTGAAAGCCAATGATTTGTAATTTATCTAACTGGCCAGCTAATTTAACTATAATACCCTTGATATCATTAATCTTCTTTCAAATCATGCCTTTTGATGCTAAAATAAAGATGAAATATAGAACCATTAATGAAAAAATTGTATGTTTATCAACTAACAAATCTTAAGGTACTGTACAGCATACAATGATTAATCTACTCATAGATGGCCAAAAAAGGTTATTTCCTAAAGGAACTACTGGTTTAGTTGTCGCCCAACAACTCGGGATATTTGATGTTTTAGCCGTTCAGCTCGGGGAAATGGTCTATGACCTTACGCGACCTATTGAAGCAGACGCTACCCTTCATTTCCTTAGATGGGAAGATCATGCAGGTAAACAACTCTTTTGGCATTCTTCTGCTCATCTTCTAGCTGCTGCCTTGGAGCGCCTTTACCCTGGTGTTAAGTTTGGTATAGGTCCCCCTATTGCACAAGGCTTTTATTATGATGTAGATTTAGGTCCCCATTCAACGGATAGCCTAGATCTAGCAGCTATAGAGAAAGAAATCATTACACTTGCCCAGCAAAAAGATCCATTTATTCGTCGAGTCGTCTCCAAGCAAGAAGCTATTGACTTTTTTACTAAAAAAGAAGATCCTTATAAGTTGGAGCTATTAGAAGGGTTGACCGATGGTACCATCACCTTATATCAACAAGGCGATTTTATTGATTTGTGTAAAGGTTCTCATTTGCCCCATACTGGATGGGTCAAAGCGGTTAAAATTTTAAACGTTTCAGGAGCCTACTGGCGAAGCAATGAAAACAATAAGCAGCTTACCCGTATTTATGGTATCACTTTTCCAACTAAAAAAGAACTAACAGATTTTCTGTATATTAGAGAAGAAGCCCAAAAAAGAAGTCATGCAAAGATAGGCAAGGCGCTTGGCCTATTTACTTTTTCTGAAAAAGTTGGTCTTGGCCTCCCGCTTTGGTTACCTAAGGGTGCGTTATTGTGTGATACTTTGGTCCAATTTCTTAAAAAAGAGCAGATCAAGCACGGATATCAGCCCGTTATTACTCCCCATATTGGCCATAAAGCGCTCTATATCACTTCTGGTCATTATGAAAAATACCAAGAAGATTGTTTTCAGCCCATTCGTACCGCTCAACCCGAAGAGGAATATCTTTTAAAGCCAATGAATTGCCCTCATCATTGTGAAATTTACAACAGCGCCCCCCGTTCCTATAAAGAGCTTCCTATTCGTTTGGCAGAGTTTGGAACTGTCTATCGTTACGAATTGCATGGTGCCTTGCATGGATTGACCCGCACCCGTTGCTTTACACAGGATGATGCCCATATCTTTTGTCGTTCCGATCAAGTAGCAGAAGAATTTGCTAAGGTCATTGATTTGGTTCTTTATGTATTTGGCCTATTTGGGTTTAAAGATTATACGGCCCAACTCTCTTTTAGAGACCCTAGTAGCGATAAATATATCGGAAACGTGCAAGATTGGGATGTAGCGGAAGAAGCTATTCAAGCCATAGCCAAAGCAAAAGGCTTACAAGCCACTGTTGTACAGGGTGAAGCTGCTTTTTATGGTCCGAAGGTCGATTTTATGGTTAGAGATGTCTTAGGCCGTAGTTGGCAACTAGGTACAGTGCAGCTAGATTACCAACTACCTATTCGCTTTGATTTGACCTATATGGGAGCCGATGGTGGGAAACACCGGCCCGTTATGATTCATCGTGCGCCATTTGGGTCACTAGAGCGGTTTATAGCGATTCTTATTGAGCATACTGGTGGCAAGTTTCCACTCTGGCTAGCTCCAGAACAAGTAGCTCTTTTATCCCTTTCCGATAAATATAATCAATATGCTGCTCTTGTAGAGCAAAAGCTATTGGCAGCAGGTATCCGTACTACCTTAGATAGCCGCAACGAAACCATTGGCAAAAAAATTCGGGAGACTACTTTACGTAAAATTCCCTATATCCTGGTGGTTGGTGAAAAAGAAATGATTAATAAAACTGTTACGGTCCGTAAACAAAATGGCCAGGTTACTATTCCTGTAGATGACTTTATCCAGCAAATTTGTGAGGAAGTGGTGGCTATGGGTGCTTTCTGATCGCAACTATTTTACAAGGCGCGTTTTTTAATTTTTGTAAGTGGCCTCATCACATTGCGGAATCCATACAGCGAAAGTAGTTTTGCACAAGAAATCTATTATTTAAAATTTAACTGTTCCTTTTATAGTATGTCTCTAAATGTCTATAAAATTGTTTGCGTAGTTGTTTGTATGGTGCTAGATGGTTGTTCAGTGTATAAAAGCTATATAGATCGGAGCACAAGCCTATCCATAAACCCAAAAAGCATACTACAACAAACCACGAAAACAAAAGCAAAAACAAAAATAGCCAAAACAAAAACAAGAGAGCTTGTCATCAATTACTTCAATCAACAATTACAGAACAGTACAAAATATGGTGTTACCCTACCTAAGGGATACGTAAAACTCCTGAAAAATTGGCAACTCCCTACTTTAAAAGTAGGGGAGTATCTATTCTTTGGATTTCTTACACCCAATTCAGGGGATGAACAAAAAGTCGCGCGTAGTTTAATCCGTAAGCAAAATTCAGATCAATCATGTTATTTACTTGACGTTTCAGTACCTGTTAAAGTAAAAAAGAGAAGAAAAGGTAAGCCTGCAACAACAAGATTATATTTCATAAAGCAACCTTTTTGTATAGCAGCTCTAATAGATGGAAGTTGTGGATATTATATTGATCTTGTAGAGGAAAGCATTGGAAATAAATATAGTTCGCGAATCTACAAATGCCATGAAGATGGTAAAACGGAAATATGCGCCAATAGTATCGATGCTTTTCTTAAGATTTGTCGCCTTGCGGAAAAGCGTAAACCCCCCATCAGTTTTGGATCAGTCAGATAAAGAAGCAGTCCGATCTACTTAGTAAATGCAAAAAAAGAAAAAGGAGAAATGGCTATTGTAGTAGTATGATGAAAAAAGTAAAACAGTACAATAAAGATTCCCTAATCTAAAATAACTACCATGCAATGGACCTTATCAGAATTAATAGAACGCTTTGATGGCAAATTATTAGCTGGCTGTGCGGATACAAACTTAACCCATCTTTGTACCCTGGATGATGGAGCTATTGGCGGGCTTAGTTTTTTTTCAAGTCCCCAATACACTACTGCCTTTTACCAAACCAAAGCCTCTGCTGTTTTGGTTCCTAAAGACTTTCAACCTGTTGCACCTCTATCTGCTGTTTTGATCGCTGTTGAAGATCCTTATCGTGCTTTTTGTCTGCTCATAGAAGAGGTTTACCAGCAAAAGACAGCTCCTAAATCGGGTATAGAATTTCCCTCTTATATAGGTCGGGAAGGTACGGTAGGTGCCAATATCTATCGAGGTGCTTTTTCCTATATTGGTCATCACGTAGTTATAGGTAAAGGCGTAAAAATTTATCCACATGTTTATGTAGGAGATCATGTCACCATTGGTGAGGATACGATACTTTATAGTGGCGCTAAAATAGCTGCTTATACCATTATAGGTAGCCGATGTGTTGTTCATGCGGGTGCTGTCATTGGTGGTACTGGTTTTGGCTTTTTAACGCACGCAGATGGTAGTTACAAACGTATCCCCTCTATTGGTAATGTGCAATTAGCTGATGAGGTAGAAATTGGAGCCAATACGACCATAGATGCGGCTACTGTAGGTACCACTATTATAGGCAAAGGGACCAAAATAGATAATCTAGTGCAAATAGCCCATAATGTGCAAATAGGTAAGCATACGGGTATTGCGGCACAGGTAGGCATTGCTGGATCGACCAAGATAGGAGATTATGGTAGGCTGGGTGGCCAAACAGGTGTTGCTGGTCACCTCCATTTGGGTGATCATATGAGAGCAGTTGGTCGCGCCGGTATTACCCGCTCTTTTCCCAAAGGCCATATTACCCTTTCTGGTACCCCTGCTTTTGAAAATAAACGATTCTTAGCGTGTTACGCTAGGTTTAAAAATCTGGCACGTTAGTCATTCAGCCGCTATGGGCCAGTATGCAAAAAAACCTCTTGTAAAAAGCTATTATTAGAACAGTTCTCTATTTAATCCTATATGATGTTAAAGCCATACGCCATGGTCTTCTTACATTTTTGAATGAAGCTGATTCATTCGACTTCTTATAAAAGCTATACAAAATAGCTTTTGTAAGAGATCTATTTTTATATCCCGATATTTTTTTAAGTATCTGTTCACGCAATGGCGTCAACTTAAGGAATTTTTAATTATTTTTATTTGATTATAAGTTTTTTATCTTACTTTTTTATCAAGCAAAAAGTAGCTTTAAAAAATTCATTTTTTACCAGTTTCAGGAACA
>NZ_JAACGG010000005.1:0-17890 GCF_022810525.1 Candidatus Cardinium sp. cByotN1 | reverse complement strand
TAGTGGTGAACGGAAAATGGCGTCAACTTAAGGTGTATATTTAATTGATTATTATATATAGTAATATATAAAAAAACGCCCCTGGTAAAAAGTTGCGGAAAGTGCTCGTTACAACTGGAAAAACAGAATCCGTGCTCCAACCTCCCTCTGAACTGTTTTTCTATTTCAGTTGTAACGTCCACTTTCTGATCGCAACTATTTTACAAGAGGCGTTTTTGGGTCCACTTTTGCCACATTAGTGTATAGATGCTTCAATCAAGCTATTTCCTTTCATCTTGTAAACTGTGCTTTCAGCAGTTCCAAGGGCGCATTTTTCTTAGCTAGCCTTACTCATAGCCTTAAAAGATAGTCTGCTTTGCAATTGCGGGATAGGGACCTTTTATAGGCTTGTTACGCACCTGGGCATTTTTCCTCTTGTGGATGCAATTTTTTTATAGCTTGCTCTAGGACTTTACTCACTTTTGTTTTGTCAGCATCGCTGAGTGAAAGAGCGTTGACTATATCTTGCACAGTCTTACCTTTATCATCTTTCTTGCAGGGATCTACACCTTTTTCTAGCAAAAGTTCAACCATATCAACACGAGGCAGCAATGCTGCCATTTTTAGGTAAAAATTCCCACCTATTTCATCTTTTCTATTAATATCCGCTTTATTATTTACTAAAAGCTCAAAGATATCCTTATCTCCTGCTTCTATTGCTTCAGCTAGAGGAGATTCCTTTGCTGGGTTGTCAAATCCATTAACATCCGCACCTTTCTTTATTAAAAAATCTACTAAGGGTTTATTTTTATCAATTATTGCGTATCTTAATAATGTAAATCCTTGCGAATCCTTTGCATTTGGGTCTACACCTTTGTTAATCAAACATTTTATAAGATCTAAGTCAAAATGAGCCTGCTTGATGTTTTCAAGTGTCTCTTTATCCAAAACCTTAGGATCACTAATAGTGTATGGCACTGCAAAAGTATTCATCCAATCTGGTCTTTGAGTTTCTATCGTATTATTAAAGGATTCTTCAGCCGAATTTATCATCTCCTCATTAGGATTACCCAATTCTTTGTACTTTTCTACCGCCTTCTTAAATAATGCTTCAACCTCATTTATCTTATCGATCGTAGCAGCCGTCATGTTCCATTCAGGTGGCATAAAACCTTGCCCAGGAACTGGGCAAGTACCAGTAGTAAGCGCACTAGATTGATTGGTAAAATGTTTACCTATAAGCCATACTGGTAACAAGACTACTCCGAACACGGTAATACCTCCAACTACCTTCACTGCTATAGCTGTTACCGGATTGTTCTGATAGAATCTGTGGAGGCTATAACTACCAGTAGGATTAACAAGAGAATGATAGCGTGTATTTTGGTTTGTGTTGACGCAATGCCTTGTGTTCACACAAGAAGTCAAGGTGCCAAAGCCTAATAAGCTAATAAATAGGCCTACTTTGTAGTATGTATACTTTTTCATGGCGTTGATGTTTAAATTGTTTTTATTAATGACTACTAAGCAGGCAGAATGATTTGAATGGACATGGAATAATACCACGTGCTATTTGTTTTTTTCTATCTGCTGAACTTTATACTAAGGCAAAACAAAGTTCATGAGGCCTGCCGTAGCAGAACCTACGTATCCCTTTTAATTACTTAACCCTGTTCTGTATTAGTAATAAAAATTAAATACAATTGCAAATGTATTCGCGATAAAAAATGGAAGTGCGCAAGACATCGTTTACTGCTTTAAGCGAATAATTAGTTGAAAAACTAGTTCTAAAAGGCTATATTTGGCCCTTAGTGCTAGCCTCGTTTAAATAGTGTAAATAATCAATATGAAACCAATCAACGCCCTACTAAAAAGATGGCATGCTACCTGCTGGCCTATGAAGCGCAGTGAGCTGAAAAAATTTTTTTCTATGGCCATCTTGATGTTTCTTATTTTGCTGAATCAAAATTTAATTCGTGGCATAAAAGATAGTCTGGTAGTGACTTTAATAGGGGCAGAGGTGTTGAGTTTTATTAAACTATTTGTTGAGATGCCGGCAGGGGTTTTATTTGTAGTCATCTACACCATCTTATGTAATAAGATGACCACAGAAAACATTTTTAGAGCCATTATACTATTTTTTCTATTTTTTTTTATTTTATTCGGATTTTTTTTATTCCCTTATCAAGGGTTATGGCATCCGGATCCGTCTATGGTGGCTGGTTATGTAAAGCTTTATCCCCATTTTAAATGGTTTTTCGTCATGTGGGGTAAGTGGACATTGGTACTTTTTTATATGATAGGTGAACTTTGGCCTATGGTTGTTTTTACATTGTTGTATTGGCAGCTGGCCAATAAAATAACGAAAACAGCAGAAGCAGGCCGGTTGTATTTTTTTTGTAACTTGGTTGGGCAAGCTAATCTGCTTATTTCGGGCAGTATTATGGTTTACTTTTCTCGAAAGGATCATTTTTTATTGCCTCTCCTAGGTGTAGATAAAACCGAATCAGCGCTAAAAATAGCGGCGCTTATGGCAATCGTTATCCTGTTGTGTCTTTGTATCCTGCTTTTACACAGATATGTTGAAAAACATCTCGTCTATGGTCATATGGTAGAGAGGAGCGCACCTACCAAACTACAATTAGGCTTTTATGACAGTTGTAAGATGATTGCCCAATCTAAATATCTTGGATTAATCTGTGTATTGATGATTGCTTACTCGATGGTTATCCATTTAATAGAGGGGCTTTGGTTTCACCAAACTAGCCTGTTGTATAAGCAAGATCCTACACATTTTATTACTTATCAGGGCAAAGTATTATTTTGGACGGGTGTTTGTACCCTTACTTGTTCTTGTTTTGGTCATGCGATTATTCGGAAATTAAGCTGGCTAGGTGCAGCATTGGTGACGCCTATTGTCACGCTTATAGTAGGGAGTTGTTTTTTTCTCTTGATCGTAGCGGTTCATTTGAATTTTTTATCAGAAACGATTATGGGTCTATCTACGTTGGCTATTATTGTAGCGATGGGTGGTCTACAAAATGTATTGGCTAAGGGAACTAAATATTGTTTTTTTGATGTAACCAAAGAAATGGTCTACATTCCTTTAGACGGTGAAATGGGTACAAAAGGCAAAGCAGCGGTGGATATATTGGGCGGGAAAATAGGCAAGTCTGCAGGGGCTATTTTGCAAGTAATTTGTTATACTATTTTTGCTACGGTACAACCCAATCAATTGGCACCATTTTTAATGGTCATGTTTTTTTTCATTTGTATAATTTGGATAGCAGCGGTTGGGATGCTTGCAAAAAGATACAATCGTTTGATAAGCAAGACGGAAGCTGCAACTTTGCAATAAAAAGTTTAAAAAATACCATTATGGGTAAGATCAATGCATTACCTATTGGTTACTCAGATGTTAAATCGGTCATTGAAACAGGCTACTACGTAGATAAAACACGATATGCGCAAGGGTTAATAGAAAAGAGAAATCCTATTTTTATAGCTAGACCTAGGACGGTTTGGTAAGTCTTTGTTTATCGATACATTGGATACTATATGTAGAGGAGAGAAGGACTATTTTAGATCAACACACGATCAAATAACAGGCGGTTTACAAGCAAAAGATCTTGAATCTTTTATCATTGCTATTAATACAGCTTTCGCTAGTGTGCCTTACTACATAACCAGTAAAACGGAAAAAGACTATCATAGTAACTTGCATATGTTACTCTATGGTTTAAATTGTTTAGGGGGGATTAATAGCCATATGGCTAGTGAATCGCCTTCTAGCCAAGGTAGGGCTGATATCGTACTAACGATTGGTAGCATCGTTTATATTATAGAAATCAAGTATCAATCTAGTGGTAAAGTAGCGTTACAACAAATCAAAGATAATCGTTATTATGCTTCGTACTTATGGAAGGCTAAAGAGATTATATTATATAGGTATTAACTTTGACCAAGCAACGAAATCTATAGCTAGTTGGGCGCATGAAATGGTAAATAGCGAAGAGCTTATTAAGTAGATAAATTTTTAATGTTACTTTTTGCTTGATCAAAAAGTAACCAAAAAATCAAGCGCTGATGAAAAAAGTTACTGAAAGCGCCGTTTACAGCTGGAAAAACAGGAGCTGTCCTGCAATTCCATCCCGGCAACTGTTTTTCTTTTCATCTGTAAACTGCACTTTCTGATCGTAACTTTTTCCAAGGGCGCGTTTTTTTCTAGCATAAGCCATAGTGGTGAACGGAAACCATAGACGTGAGTGGATACCTAATTTGACGCCATTGGCTAAAGACTAGTTGGATATAATCCTTATACAGCGCTCTTTCAAAGAGCGCTGTATAAGGGGCTTGGAAACTTTAACTGTAATGCTTTGTAAAAGTAAACTTTTAGCAAATTTTTTACAGCTAAAGCATAGGACAATGACTAATCGAGGTCATTGTCTTCTTGGAGCTTAGGTGTTGTATTTTTTGTTGTATTTGGGTTCTTTTCTAGCGAATCATCTATACTCTTCCTGAATATGAGGTCCAAGGGGTACAAACTAGGTGAATTAAGTAACGAACTAGATAACATGCTATTAATCCTAGGAAAAATCTTATTAAGCATAAGTAATATGCTATTAAGCGTAGGTCTATCTTTAGCGATATCTTCTAGGTTAATAGGTTCATGTATATGCCCCTTTGTTATAGTAACCCTTACATTTGGTTTATAACCATTTTTTCTAAGTTCTTCAGTAGAAAATCGGTGAGATTTTGTATGCTTGAGGTTCTTCCATGTTTGTTCTAACCCTCCTTCACTGAAACTCTTTCGTCTTTTACATATCCCTTCGTTACCAGGAATGATTGTATCAGTCAGTTCAAGTGGAGCGTTGCTGTCCATTCCATTTATTACTTTTACTGGTTTAGTAACGAAATGTTCAATCAAACTTGCTAAACCCATCATAACCTCATCTAGCGTAGATTGGTCTATAGCACTATGAATAAGATGTATACGCGTTTTAGGCTTATTATTTGCTTCATTTTCACTACTACATGTAACGTCACCTACACGTATGTCATTCCATATTTCGTCTACATAAGACTGTATATCGGTGAGGCCTTTATATTTTTCGTTCAAACTTTTGAGTAGCCTTGTATAGGCATCTCCAAGAAGCTTTTCGAAGTGATTGTATTGTTCAATATCACTTTGACTATCAACTAATTTTATTAATTGAACGTCCCCTAATCTATTTTCGCATGCCTTGTTTGCAACATCTAATAACTCCTCAATTGGAAATGGGAATAACTCTTTAGCAAGACGTAGGCTATCTTGTATTCCTTGGATGTTTTTTAATGAAAGATTAAGAAAAGAAAGCCCCATTACAGGTGTATTGATTAAGTTTATCTGCTCAACATTGAAGCCAGCCTCATGTAATCGCTTAGCTAAAATCCATGCTATTACACCACCTTGACTCTTTCCTGTTATTTGTATATTTAGCTTTCTCTTTCCCTGTTTTTCAGATAATAGTTGTGTTAATGTTGGAAGAACTTCGTTATATACTCCTTGTGCTTGTTCCTTTAGCGTGAGGGTAAAATCACGATTATGATTGCTTCTAAATTCTGGTTTTATTATGCTTACGTTATCCCTATATTGCTCTGTGATTGCTTTCTCTAATTTAGTAAATTCATTTTCCCCCCCATCTCTATTTTTTCCCACGCCATGTAAGTTTATGTATACAAGCAAATCTTCCTCTCTAAACACTGCTTCTGTACCCAACTTGCTATTGTCAGCAGTTGTACCACTAGACAGCCCCCCCTGGTTATCCATCATCCCTAGCCGATTAGGTCCCAAACTACAAGCGCCATTAAGCATACTAACCGTCGATAGTGCAACTATATATTGTTTAAGATTATGTCGTTCCATATAAATTGATTGATTAAATTTAAGCTATGATCTTGATATCACTGAATATTTGCTTGGAGCAAGGTCATGCAACTTTGCCTATGCGCTATACAATATTCAGGAAACCCAAATATAATAAAAAAATTATATAATTGATTATGAAACTATATATAATGCCTAAATTGGCTAGTTAAATAGTTAGTCAATAGCTCTTTTTTATTCTTTCTCAACCAATTTGGTGTTTAATAGAAGTTTTATGAATATCCCGCAAATTACTTAATCCCCTATGAAACAATTCATTCAAGAAAAATTAAAAGGAGACCCCATTATATGGGCCATTGCTTTTCTATTGTCTAGCCTAAGCATTCTAACGGTCTATAGTGCTTCTAGTTCGTTAGCCTATAGAAACATGCATTATAATACCGAATATTATCTGCTCAGGCAGACCTTGCTCATAGGCGCCGGGCTAGCGGCTATGTGGTTAAGCCACCGGGTTGATTACCGCTACTATGCGGCTATTGCTAAAGCTGCGCTTTGGTTATCTATTCCATTATTGCTGGTAACTTGGCGGTATGGATTAAAGTTAAATGAAGCATCTCGTTGGCTCAATATTCCTTTTATCAATAAATCTTTTCAACCATCTGATCTGGCACAACTGGCACTGATCATACGCATGGCACATATGCTGGCTAAACAACAAAAAAATATTACTTGTTTTAAAACTGCCTGCTTGCCTATGTTAACCTGGTCGGGTCTTGTTAGTGGTTTAATCGCTTTGACTAATTTCTCTAGCGCTATTTTATTATTTGGTACTTGTTTGGTGCTGATGTTCATTGGTAGAATCCCTATTAAGTATTTACTGATTATTGTGTTGACGGGTACGCTAGTGGTGGGAGGCGCATTGTTATGGGGGCAACGTGGTGGCACAGCCATCAAACGCATAGAACGCTTTCTAAAAGGTGACCTTTCCTTTCAAACGGAGCAATCTTACATTGCTATTGCAACAGGTGGATTAACCGGTAAAGGCCCTGGTAATAGCACCCAACGCAATTTCTTACCCCATCCTTATTCTGATTTTATTTATGCCATCTTAATTGAAGAGTATGGCCTTATAGGTGGCTTATTCGTCATGGTCCTCTATTTGGTTTTATTGTATAGAGCCATTGCTTTGCTCCCTACAGCCACTAGTTATTACGGAGGAATTTTGGCTATAGGAATTAGTTTTTTACTTGTTTTTCAGGCCATATTGAATATGGCGATTGCAGTAGGCCTTGGTCCTGTTACCGGGCTTCCTTTGCCATTCGTGAGTATGGGGGGTACTTCGCTTTTATTTACAGGTGTTGCACTAGGCATATTATTAAGCATCAGCCAGGGTACAATTGATACAGAACTCATAACTTTAAAAAAAGAAGTGGCTGGTATTCGTTATAATAAGTACAAAAAAAATAGTAGAGGCTAAGATGACCTGCTGCAGTATCCATATTTACTAATGTTTTGAACAGTCAATGACGTCAACGTAAGAATCATATTTATTTGATTATTAAATATAATAGCATTTTTTGAATAGATGATTGGTAGGTCATCTGGCTCTTGCTTATAACTGCTAATAAAAAAATTAGCACGCAGTAAAAATATAACCATGTGGCCCAAAAACACCCCTTGTAAAAGTTTGTGATCGGCAAGCAGCGCTTACAGATGCCAAGCAAAACAGTTGCAGGGAGGGGGCGCAAGCCAAAATGTTTTAGAAATATTTTTTTTGTATATTGTCAGGATTCCAATGATTACCGTTGTAGCCTAGAATCATTCTAGAAAATATAACTTTTATAAGTTTTAGTAAAAATCTTCCTTTTTGTGCGTATTTTGTTTAGGTACGTGCTTATGTTTTATGGATACATGGATAGTAATAAATTAGTAGAGTCATTTGCAGAATTTGCCAAATCTAAGAATATTGATAGGCCTACCGTTATACGTATTTTAGAAGACGTATTTCGTGCGGTTATGCTGAGTAAATTTGGCAATAGTGATAATTTTGATATCATTATCAATCTTGATAAAGGCGACTTGCAGATATGGCGTTTTCGTGAAGTGGTAGCAGATGATGCAGTAGATGTAGCTGCTCCTCATAAAGTATCTCTTTCGGAGGCAAGAAAAATAGAGGCTGATTTTGAACTCGGCGAAGAACTATCTGAGGAAATTAAGATTGCTTCTTTTGGCAGAAGACTTATCCTGACTGCTAAGCAAATGCTTATACAAAAGGTTCGAGAACTGGAGAAAGAGGCGCTTTATAACAAATATGAACAGCTAGTTGGTTGTTTGATTTCAGCTGAAGTAAATCAAATTCTGAGTAAAGAAATCATTTTGTTAGATGATGAAAACAATGAACTTTTTTTACCAAAGTCAGAACAAATACCTAAAGACCAGTTTAAAAAAGGAGAACATATTCGTGCCGTTATCTATAAAGTAGCTTTTAACAATGCGATTCCTCGGGTTTTACTTTCTAGGACATCTCCTCTTTTCTTAGAAAGGTTATTTGAAAATGAGATTCCTGAAATACAGGATGGGCTTATTGCTATAAGAAAAATTGTCAGAGATCCAGGTGCTCGTGCCAAAGTAGCGGTGGAGACTTTTGATGATAGAATTGATCCAGTTGGGGCTTGTGTAGGGATCAAAGGATCTCGTATACACGGCATTACCAAAGAGCTCCAGTATGAAAACATTGATATTATCAATTATACGGATAACTTAGAGCTATATATTGCGCGTGCCTTAAATCCTGCCTGTATCAATCGGGTCGAACAAAATGGTGAGCGAGTCTCTGTTTACTTAGATCCTGATCAAGTAGCATTAGCCATTGGTAAAGGAGGCCAAAATATTAAACTGGCAGGCCGTCTTATTGGCAAAGAAATAGATGTCTATAGGGATATCCCGAATCATTTAGAAGAGCATGACATTCCACTTTCTGAATTTAGTGATACGATTGAGCAATGGATTTTGGATGAATTGTATAAAGTCGGTTTAGACTCAGCTAGAAGTGTTTTAGCCTTGTCTAAGACAACACTTGAGCAACGGATTGATTTGGAAGAGGAAACGATAGACGAAATCTATGCTATATTAGATCAGGCGCTTAATGGTTAAGCGCAATATGCCTGTTAGGTAGATAAAGGTAACCTATGAATGAAGAAAAAAACATGCGACTCAGCCAAGTGGCTAGAAAGTTAAATGTAGGAACAGAGACTATTGCCTCTTTTTTAGAAGAAAAAGGGTTTGTAGTAGCTAATAAACCCAATGCTAAAATAACGGATGAGCAATTTCAGCTACTAGCTGGCGAATTTAGCTCAGCTGGTATGGATAAGCAAGAAGCTGCTCATCTTACCATTGGTAAAGCTTACCCAAGTCTTTCTGCTTCAGCTAGTAGTGACCATAGTGCAAGGAGCAAAGAGCAGGGCAAAAAAAAGAGAGCAACACACCAAAGAGTTAAACAAACCGAAAAAGAAGACCCGATTGTCCCTGCCCATTACGCAGCTTCTGTGCCAGTTTTACCTGGCTTAAAACCAGTTGGAAAAATTGATTTAGCTACTGAAAAAATTAAAGATGAAACCCCTGATATAGTCCAATCTATTGATAAGGAAGCTATAAAAGTTAAATCTCCTTCATTAATGGACCCATCCGATCCTAGATTGCCTTCAAGTGATTTAGCCAACAAGGCAGACCAACAACCAACTGATAAACCAGATAAAATAACCTTTTCAGCTCAACTTAAGCGACCTACTGTAGTAGGTAAAATGACCTTGCCTGAACCTACCTTTAAAAGACATCATCCTAGCAGTGGGGCAGCCTCACCAAAACCCAATAGTTCAATGGGCGCATCTAAAACAGCCTATGCAAGGCCACAGGATAAGGTCAAAAAACTTACAGATAACCCTGCTGCGCCAAGAGGTATAGGTGGTAAAAAAGGGGGATCGGTTAAATTTAAAACAGGAACTGATTCCTTCCGTAAGGACAAAGGTCCTAAAGCACCATTAGGACCAAAAGAGCAAGAAGGTGTATCTTCCCAAGAAATAGAAAGTCAAATCAAAAAAACTTTGGCTAAGCTAAACCAAGGCACTGGTGATGCGGCACGCTCCAAATATAAAAGGGATAGGCGCAGTGCCCATTTAGAAGCTGAAGAAAAGCGTCAACGCCAGGCTAAAGAAACAGAAAAAGTTTTAAAAATCACTGAGTTTATTTCAGCTAATGAGCTCGCTTCTTTTATGGATATTACCGTAAATGAGGTGCTTTCTACTTGTATGTCTTTAGGTATGATTATATCTATCAACCAAAGGCTCGATGCAGAAGCCATTACCGTTGTGGCAGATGAGTTTGGCTATAGTGTAGAGTTTGTTGATTTACAGGAAGAAGAAGTAGAGAAAGATATAGAAGAAGAAAGTGGTGAGCTGCTGGAACGCCCGCCTATTGTAACCATTATGGGCCACGTTGACCACGGTAAAACTTCGTTATTGGATTATATCCGTACCACTAAGGTCACTGCTAAAGAGGCTGGTGGTATTACACAGCATATTGGGGCCTACGATATTGTTACTGATCAAAACAAAAAGATTGTCTTTTTAGACACACCTGGTCATGAAGCTTTTACAGCTATGCGTACCAGAGGCGCACAAATAACCGATATTATTGTCATTGTAGTAGCTGCAGATGATAGCATTATGAACCAGACCAAGGAGTCTATTAGTCATGCTCAAGTAGCAGGTTGTCCTATTATTATTGCTATCAACAAGATTGATAAACCACAAGCCAATCCAGAAAAAGTTAAAGAAGATTTAGCCAATCTGAACATTTTAGTTGAAGACTGGGGGGGCAAATACCAATGCCAAGAGATTTCGGCCAAGACAGGCCAAGGGATTAATGAGCTTTTAGAAAAAATTCTGCTGGAGGCCTCTCTGCTAGACTTACAAGCAGCTCCTTCCAGAAAAGCCAAAGGTACCATTATTGAGTCTTTCCTAGATCCTGGTAGAGGATACGTATCCACTGGTATTGTGCAAGATGGTACCTTACGGGTAGGCGATATTATACTAGCCGGTGTTTACTATGGCAAGGTAAAAGCAATGTTAAACCACCAGAACATAGCGCGCCAAACAGCTCCTCCTGCCACACCGGTTCAAATCTTAGGTTTAAATGGTGCACCCAGAGCAGGCGATACCTTTAGAGTGATGAATAGTGTAAAAGAGGTGGGTGAACTGGCGCAAAAGAAACAACAATTATTACGCGAACAGGCGTTGCGTACCAAATCTCACCTCACCCTTGATGAGATTGGCCGTCGTTTGGCTGTAGGCAACTTTAAAGAGCTCAATATTATCATCAAAGGGGATATGGATGGTTCCATCGAGGCCTTGGCCGATGCATTGCTTGGCCTATCGCATGAAGAAGTAGCGGTGAATATCTTACACAAGTGTGTAGGAGCCGTTTCAGAGTCAGATGTACTCTTAGCTGCTGCCGCTGAAGCTATAATTATTGCTTTCCATATTAAACCATCTGCACAAGCCAAAAAATTGGCCGAAAGAGAAGGGGTAGAGATCAAGCAATACGCTATTATTTATAGTGCCATAGATGATATACGTCATGCCGTACAGGGTCTTTTAGCGCCTACTATAGAAGAAGTGGCTACGGGTCGAGCGGAAATTAAAAAGATTTTTACCTTTTCAAAAGTTGGTAATATTGCAGGTTGTCAAGTACAAACAGGATTTATCAAACAAGCTAACCCCGTTCGTGTAATCAGAAAAGATCAGGTTATATTTACCGGTTCCATCCATACGATAAAGCATGGATTAGAGGAGATTAAACAGGTAAAATCTGTTTCTGAATGCGGTATTCATATTAAAAACTTTGATGAGATTGAAGTGGGGGATATTATAGAAGGATTTGAACGTAAAGAAATCAAGCGCCAGCTTTAAAAAAACTTTTATGCTAAAGTTAGGTTACATTTTTTGATTTGTAGTAACAAATAGTTACTATAGAAGTGAAGTGCGCTAACTATTCTTTATTTTTTAATTTTTGCTTTATGGTTTGTTTAAATATGCCCCTTTATATAGTGGCGGCTTTTTTGGTATTAACCTTGGTAGTAGGGCTTTATTTTAGTAGACAAAAAATCACTTTTCGGGAATACGCTGTAGGTAATAAGCAATTTGCTACGGCTACGCTGGTAGCTACGGTGTTGGCTACTTTTTTTGAAGGAGGTGGGCTTATGCGTAATGTAGAGTGTGTCTATGACCTTGGCATATGGTGGATAGGGATTTTTCTTTTAGCTCCTT
This sequence comes from Candidatus Cardinium sp. cByotN1, assembly GCF_022810525.1. Lineage (NCBI taxonomy): Bacteria > Pseudomonadati > Bacteroidota > Cytophagia > Cytophagales > Amoebophilaceae > Candidatus Cardinium > Candidatus Cardinium sp. cByotN1. The sequence goes on along the minus strand of NZ_JAACGG010000005.1, from coordinate 5,722 downwards.
TTGGTATGTGGACCGTTAGTAGGTTGGCATCGCGTATGGGCCCATTTATGCATCATCTTTCTATGGCAGATACGATAGGGCATATCTATGGTCGATATCCAAGGGGTATTGCTGCTTTGGTAGGTATTTGTAATTCTATCATTGTTATTACTATGCAAATCACTGTAATGTCTGAGGCAATTGATATGTGTTTGGGTTCTATTGATCCTTTTATAATTACTATTCTTACTACATTACTCCTTATTTTCTATTCGACGTTTGGTGGTGTTCGTTCAGTTACCTTCACAGATGTATTCCAGTTTTTAACTTTTTCGATTATTATTCCACTTTTAGCCTGGTTTATGTTTGTCAAAATAGGTAAACCAGTTGTATCAATCGTTCCTATACTAAAGAGTCAAACTAAATTTCAACCTAGTAGCTTACTTCATCCTATCACTCAGTTAGTAGGTATGCTTTTTCTATTTCTATCTGATATGCCTAGTTACATAAACCCTCAACTTATGCAGCGTGTCTATATGGCTGCTGATCCTATCCAGGCGAGAAGAGTGTTTTCATATGCTACTATTTTTGGCGTTATTATTCAGATACTTATAATTTCAGTTGCTTTATTTATTTTTGTAGGATCCCCAACATTACCAAAAATAGAGATCTGGCATTATGTAATGGCGCATATTCCATCTGTTTTTAAAGGTTGTCTTGCGATTGGCTTATTAGCTATGTCAATGTCTTCAGCTGATTCTTGCTTAAATGCTTGTGCTGTTATGATGACTCATGATATGGTTAAAGTCATACACAGGAAAAAAGAAATAACTGATACCTGTCAACTTAAGATAGCTAGATGGACTACGTTAGTAGTTGGCTTATTGGCCATGATGGTAACTTTTAAGTGTAGAGATCTCTTAAAACTAATGTATTGGTCAATTGATTCGATTGTGCCCATACTGGCTGCTCCTTTTATTTTAGCAGTTTTTGGCTTTCGAGGTACTTCCCGTACAGCTTTGATTGGTATGGTTACTGGTGTACTAACTATTTTAGCTTGGAATAAATTGATTGAACCTTCAACTGGTATAGACGGTTCCTTTGTGGCTATGCTAGCCAATGGCCTAGCCATGTTGGCTGCTCACTATCTGTTCAAACAACCAGAAGGTACAGGTTGGGTTGCTCCAGATACTCATTTTAAACAAATGCAACAAGCTAAGGCCCGAAGGACTGCAGAACGTAAAGAAGCCATTAAAAATGGCTGGGCCAATAGAAAAGCCACTTTGGCTAAGCTCAAACCAAGCCACACCACCATTGTATGTATCGGATTTTATCTAGCGATTACTAGCTTAGTGACGCATTTTATAGCCCCTGTTCCCCATAATGGTTCTTGGCTTATTGTACAGCTTATGGTAGCTGCTTTTTTTATAGGGTATCCATTTATTGATGATATCTCTAAAAGAATAAGAATCCCCACTGAGCTGGGTTGGCTAATTGTGTTAGTGGTTTATTTTCCTTTAAACTTGTTTTGGAATTGGTATCATTCGGTAGATCCCACCTTTACCCTCTCCCTCTCTTTAACTCATTTTTCCCTAATCTTATTGGCCCTGCCTCTTTATCTAGCTATAGCCATTATAGCCGTTAGCCTATTATTAACCATTTATCCGATCTGCCTTGGCTTTTCTTATGCACTATTCTGCTCCTTATTACCGCTATTGATAGTAGGCTTGTTTTTATTTGCTATTATTACCTACTTGAAAGTCCGACAGTGTGGTTATATAGCCCAGCTTCTTTACCTAAAAGATCAGGAACAAATTAGATCGGCTCAACAACTCAAAGCCTCTCTCTATGATGCGGCTTTGGTTCCTTCTAATCGTGCGCCTGTTGCTAAAAGTTATGGTTTTGTTTTAGAGCAAGTAGTCCGTAAAGTGGAGGAGTCTATTTCCTTTTTAGATAAGGATACTCCCCTTTTTAAGGAAGACTTTCAAAGCATTATTAATAAGTTTTATGATTGGGTCACTTATTTTAATAAAAGAGAAAAGGTTAAAGAACATGCTTTGCTGCAACCTACCCAAATTACCTTAGATAGGCTAATGCGTAAAGTAGAGGTGGCTTTGTCTCAAGAGATAGGTAATCCGCCTAGGTTACTAGTAGAAAAAATAGATAGCGCTCATGTGGAGATGTCTCCTCATATTATATGTGATATCCATCAAGTAGTCTATTTATTGGTTAAGGCTGTTTTACGGATTGGTAGATTAGAAGGCCCAAATGCCCCTATTGTTCGGATACAACTCCATTCTACCACTTTGCGCTTTAAACAAGTTAATCCTATTGACCACCACCTTCCTTCATTTATGGAGTTTCCCGCTACTGCTCTGGTAGTGAGTCAGTCTACTACTCCTTCTGCGTTGCTTCCAAAAGTACAGTCCTTCTATGATGAGTTGGACGCGATGGACCCTGAAAGGCCCAACTATGCCCCACCATCTATAGATCTGGAGCAAGATACCATAGCTAGTATGGTTCATGCCCATTATGGCTATTTGCAAATTTCTACGGATGAAAAGCAACCCACTATGTTGCTGGTATTACCTAGTAATGTTACGGATATTCGGGATAAGATGACCGTTGAACTGCCTATAGATTGCTTAACCTCAGAGGCTCCTGTTACTCCTCAAGAGCAAGCTGATTCTATGATGGCCTTAATGAAGTTCCATGATCATGTCTGTAAGTATGTTTCTAAAGAGGCTCCTATTGATATAAAAATCATTTCCGGGTTGCTTTTATTGTTACGTCAACATTTTGGTTTTAAGCGTCATAGCTCAGGTCAATTGTTTTATGTCCGTGCGGTAGGCATTGCTCACATAGTGGTAGATTGGGTTTTTCACTCGCCTAAAGTAATTTATGCTTCTTTGCTTTATGGATTGGTCCGTCGTACTTGTTTGCCTCTTTCTTATATCAAAGAACATTATAATTTAGGTGTTTATGCCTTTGTCTCGAATGTAGTAAAGATAGATAAACGGGAAGAGCTAGATGCCCCTTCATTACTCTCTGTACAGAATCGACTAGAAAAAGCGCTTAAAGAAGACCATGTACAACTCTCCGTACTGTTCATCAAATTAGCTGAACGTCTTTATGATCTACGCCATGCATCCGGTTATACGCACTTAACAGCGGTTCAGCATATGGCTCAAGAAACCCTGACGATAGATCTTCCTATAGCCAATCAATACTTGGGTCCAGAGATAGGCGCAGCACTAGAAGAAGCTGCGCAAGCAGCACTAAAGCTTTGTAAGGATAGAATTAAAAACCAATCAAATTAGATAAATTGTTAGTATGCCTCTAGCTTTGATTATTTGTTCAAGTCACTGGTAAACCAGGCCTTTATATGACACTTTGTCTCCTTTCGTTTCCCTTCAGCTTACACCCACAGACGCTGGTTATATTCAAACTTTTAAACCTTTATGTATCTAAAAGTATCTTAAATAGAACTTATACCAGATGGTAAAACATAGAAAAATCGTTGTAAAGCAATTAGGCTTAATAGATTATAAAGCAGCATTGGCGATTCAAGAAACCTGCTATGTTAGGCTACTTGAGCAAAAATCTGGAAGTTTTACGATTACGCAGCCTCATCCAGCGCCCTGTGGTTACTTACTTATTTGTCAGCACCCTCCTGTATACACCATTGGTAGAAGCGGGTCTATAGACCATTTGTTGGTAGATCCAGCTATTTTACAAGCACAGGCGATTACATTGCATCATACCAATAGAGGAGGGGATATTACTTATCACGGACCAGGGCAGTTGGTAGTTTATCCTATTATTGATTTGGAAAAATTTTTTACAGATATACATCGTTACCTTCGCTTGCTTGAAGCTTGTGTTATAGAGGTGTTGGCTTATTTTAATATTGAAGCGACCCGTTTGCTTGGTTTAACCGGTGTATGGTTAAAAGCAAATGAAACTAAAAAACAGTTAGATCGAAAAATCTGTGCCATTGGCATTAGGGTAAGCAGGTGGGTAACGATGCATGGACTAGCTCTAAATGTAAATAATGATCTGGCACCTTTTAATCAAATTATACCTTGCGGTATACCTAAAGCAGTAACATCCATGCAAAAAGAATTAAACAAATCTATTTCTATAATGACTGTATCAGACATTTTAGAGCAAAATATTTTAAAAAAGTTAAATTCTGTGTAGTTTTTGTATTACACTTTTATTTAAAATCAAGTGGCAAATCTTTATATTGCATGTATGGTGCCTATTTATAATACCAGGTAGTTTACTGGAATAGGCTTCTTGTAGAAGGCTACTTATGCTGGTAATTTGCAGCTAGAGCCAGTGGTTAAATCTTTCACAAGAATTCTAATGTTAGATCTTTTGCAAAATTCAAGCATAAAAAACAATGGAAAGAATCTGCTCAAGCAGTTTCTTTTCTTACTTATTAACTTGCTAATGCCAGATGCAACATAGAGGAGAAATTATTGAAAATGTAGTGAGAAGAAGCGGTATTTCTCTTTCAGTATTAGCTGAAAGAATGGGTATAAGTAGAAATACGCTTTATAATAGATTTAAAGAGAAAAATTTAAGCTATGACTTTATATTGACTTTAGGAATGGTGTTGCACTATAATTTTGCTGTACATTTTCCTGAGATAAAGTCAGATAGTGCGCTTCCAGAAGATGCCCGCGCAGAACTTTTTCAACTTGAGCAAAAGTATAAAACGCTTTTGGAAAAATATCATTGGTTACTTAAGTTCTTATTGAAGAAGTCGCAGGATGCTGACCAGCATGGTTTGCATAAGAAAATTAAAGAACTTATCAACTCTTCTTTTTAAGTGTAGTGAGCTATGTCAACATCCATAAGAATTAAAAAGTCGCTGGGGCAGCATTTTTTAAGAGATGTTGCTGTTTCTAGGCAAATAGCCAATCTATTAACAGATAAAAGTATTATAGGTACGGTCGTTGAAGTCGGCCCTGGTAGGGGTAGTTTAACAGATAGGTTACTCTGTAAGCCTATTGCTAGTTTATACCTTGTAGAGGTAGATCGTGATCTTATACCTTATCTAAAAAAGAGATATGCCCAATTAGGGGATCGCATCATAGAAGCGGATTTTCTAAAATTACCATTGGCAAAACAGTTTCAAGGTAAACCATTAACTATTATTGGTAACTTTCCTTATAATATTTCTTCCCAAATTTTCTTTAAAATTTTAGAAAATCGTCATGTGGTCGATGTAGTAATAGGCATGATTCAAAAAGAAGTCGCACAACGCATCACTGCTCAACCAGGTAGTAAGGTCTATGGTATGCTTAGTGTGCTTTTACAAGCATTTTATACCATAGTATATCATTTTACCGTCCCGCCTCATCTTTTTTTGCCTCCTCCTAAGGTAGACTCTGCTGTTATTACCATGCATCGGAATAGTGTACAACAACTACCATGTAATGAGTTGCTGTTTTTTCAAATAGTCAAAAGTGGTTTTCAGCAGCGTCGAAAAAAGTTACTCAATGCTTTGCGTGGTTTCAATATATCCAATATACCTTGTGTTGATTTGTTAAATAAGCGTGCAGAAGAGTTAAGTGTAGCTGAATTTGTAGCGTTGACCAATGCATTGAGCATCTGCTGACGCGTTTTATAAAAAAGTGGTTTCCGTTCACCACTATGGCTTATGCTAGAAAAAAAACGCGCCCTTTGAAAAAAGTGCGATCAGAAAGCGCGGTTTACAGATGAAAAGAAA
>NZ_JAACGG010000049.1:0-7325 GCF_022810525.1 Candidatus Cardinium sp. cByotN1 | reverse complement strand
AAACTCCGCTTGCTGATCGTACTTTTTTCAAAAGGCGCATTTTTTTCCTAGTATAAGCCATAGTGGTGAACGGAAACAAATTTTTTATCGTCGGCCATAAGCCAGACGACCTACTGATCATCCATTCAAAAAATGCTATTCTATACCCGCTACGTGGGCATCAAATTAAAGGCTAATTATCTTTAGCTAGTTTAGGCTCATTTTTATTAACTTTTATTATCTCCCAAATCGGTTGGGGAAGTATCAGACTGTGGTTGGGACTTTTCTTTCAATGAGTCCTGATTTACACTCGGATCGATCTGACCAGCTGGCTGCTTTGCTTGCACACTATGCTGGCCATCACTAGTTGTTCCACCACCTGAGTTTATAGCATCAGAGTTATTAATATCATTATTGTTAGAAGGCTGGTCTGCTGCTGAAGAAGCCTCCTGAGCAGAATCGATCTCTGTACCTTGCTGATTTTCTTGCACATTAGATTGGCTATTGCTAGTTGTTCCACCACCTGAGTTTATAGCACCAGAGTTATTATCATTATTGTTAGAAGACTGGTTTGATACTGAAGAAGTGTCCTGAGTAGCCTGGCTAATGCTACTAGAACCCTTAGTATTAGCACTATTGCTAGGAGATTGAGTAGCAGTTAAACCATTATTAGTAGATAGGCTAGGCTTACTAGCCCTCCCATTAGTACCACTGCTAGGAAATGCTGGTGGTGGAGTTGAAACACTATTAGCAGATAAGCTAGGCTTAATAGGCCCCCGATTACCACTACTGCTAGGAGATGGAGGTGGTGGAGGAGGAGTTGAACCATTATTTGGTTCTTTTTTCTCATTACCGTCAATAGAACCTTCCTTGTCTCCCTTAGCTTTTACGCCATTAGCTGCATTGCCAGTGTCTACTGCATGGGCACTTTTTTCTGGATTGCTGTCGTCTCCTGGCTTTTTCTCTTTACTTTTAGGTGTGTTAGATGTTGATGTAACGCTACTGCCGGGGCATTTGCATCGAGCAAAAAAAAGCAAGATGAAAAAACAAGGGAAAGAAAAGAATCTAGTTAATGAAGCTTTCATTTTAATTTATGTTTGATTGTATAATTGTGTATATTATAAATTTTTTTATTAACGTAAGCATAGAGGCATGACCAACGTTAATGGCATAAATAGTCTATGCTATATTAAACAAAAGTTATGCAACATATGTAATTATGCAAATGCATAGTCGGACAGATGGGCATCAAGCCACTGAGCTTATATTTCCAAGTATAAGAAATTATTTTAAGTTATTATATCGCTTTTTGTATTTATAAGGAGTTCATTGTACTGAAATGTGCCCGATTGCTGATCGGGAGCTATAATAGCGATAATATATTATATATATGAATATATGCAAGTTTTGGTACGTTTCCGTTCACCACTATGGCTTATGCTAGAAAAAAAACGCGCCCTTTTTTCATCAGCGCTTGATTTTTTGGTTACTTTTTTATCAAGAAAAAAGTAACAACAAAAATTCATTTTTTACCAAAGTCAAGAACAGATACTTTGGTACAGGGCTTTATTTTCTGCCCTTCGGGGTGGGCTTTCAATCGTTTTGCTATTGCAGCAGTTGTAACGGTCACTTGCTAAATGCAACTATTTTACAAGGGGCGATGTTACTTGATTGGGGTATGCTGAGATAGGGCTCCATGCATACAAATTTTTAGAATGCTCTATGGAAACGGCGTCAAAGATTAAAATAAAAATGGCTTAAAGGAACACCGAGTTTATGGGGTTCCATAACTATTTTTTAGCGCTATTTCTGATTCTTGGAATGCTAATTCTATATCTTGCAAAGATTTATTCAGCTCATTTCGGGTGTTTATTACCTATATTTATTTTCTTTTGGATTTCCTCTTGGATTTTCTTCAACTCCTCCTTATAATTATTTATTTCGTCTTGGCTGCTGAACATAAAACTTGCCAGTTTGTTACTTAGGTCTTCCAGATTCTTTATTTTAGTTGACATCTTATAGAAATTTTTTTTAAAACTTCGCTTCTTATTCTTTGGTCCTGCCTTGTGCTTACAAACTCTTTGCTTATACAACTCTGATTCGCATCTAAGAATTAATGCATCGCTCTTATTCTTATATTTTTTCATTTTTTCCTTTTTAGATGATAGTTCTTTAACCAGTCTTTCAATCTTCTCTTTTTTCTTAAGTAGATCCGGCTCACCTTGGATCTCTTGCTTAATCTTCTGACAGGCTTGGTTCCAACCATTTATCTTTTGTACATATACCCATGATTTGTTGGGGTTTATAAGTTTGGATATATCACGCATAATTATATCAATCTCAGGCTCAGAAGACGCATTAGTTTTTTTATCTATATTAACCTGATTATCAAAATTTAATTTGTTATTATCACTATCAGAATGAGCAAACGCGGTAGGCCCTTGATCGTTATTCATTGTGACTGAGCTAGCTCTTTCCTGACCGCCAGATGGGTCTCCACCAGTCTGAGCGCCACTATTTGCATTATTACTACTGCCAGAATGAGCAAACGCGGTAGGCTCTTGATCGTTATTCATTGTGACTGAGCCAACTCCTCCCTGACCACCAGATGGGCCTCCACCAGTCTGAGCGCTACTATTTGCATGGCTAACTTCCGCTGGATTATCACCTGCATGGCTATCCTCTCCTGCATGACTAACTCCTAGTAGATTATCATCTTTTACTGGGCTGCTTTGTTTACCTTTAAGTTCGTTAGATGTTGGTATAACACTATTCCGGGGGCATGTACATCGAGCAAAAAAAAGTAAAATAAAAAAACAAGGTAAAGAGAAACGCCTAATTAATAAGATTTGCATTTTGATCTTTTTTGATTGTATATGACTGTATGTTATGACGGGGTTTTATAGGGCTGCAACACTGATCAATAGGTGAATGCCTAAGTTAAGACAGCTAAAAACCTGAAAAACCTGATTTTTATGAGAAATTATCCATAATGATGAAAGAGATATAGATTAGTAGGAATCTACTGACTTTGCAAATTTAACAAATATTTTTGATATATGCCTACAATATTGGTAGAAAAGTTTTTTAACTTACTTTTCTTTTATAAACAAGGGGCATCAAAAGGAGTTACAAAAGTATAGCAAAACTTGTGCTTTATTAAAAATAAATTAGCTCTAATTTTGTTGCCATAAAAATAACTTCTTATATACCCCGCCTTGCGCCAATAGGCTAGCATGGGTACCCTGTTCTACTATGGTTCCTTGGTCCAATACAATAATTTTATCGGCATGATAAATGGTACTTAACCTATGGGCTACTACAATAGACGTTTTATCTTTAATAAGCTGTTGAAGGCCTTCTTGCAGATTACGCTCAGAGGCACTATCTAAAGCTGAGGTAGCTTCATCTAACACCAAGATAGGCGGATTCCCTAATATAGCTCTAGCCATGCAAATTAGTTGTTTTTGACCGCCAGAGAGCTTGTTGCCATTGCCTCCAATAATGGTATGATAGCCTTGCGGTAAACGCATAATAAAATGATGTGCACAGGCTATTTGGGCCGCTTTTATCACCTCTTTTTCAGTAAATCTCTTCCTATTCAGGAGAATATTATTAAAAATAGTATCATGAAATAAAATAGATTCCTGTGTGACGATGCCCATTAAATGATGCAAGGATGAGGCACTAATATGAGCAATAGGCAGATGGTCTATTTCAATGGTACCGCTATTGGGTTGGTAGAGGCCAGATAAGAGGGATACAAGGGTAGACTTGCCAGATCCAGAAGCACCAACCAATGCCACGGTCTCTCCATTTTGAATGGTAAAATTGATTTGATGTAAAACTTCTTTTGTATCATTATAGGAGAAGGAAACATTTTTAAAGACTATCTCATTTTTGAACGTAGTACATACGCGTGCCACTGAACCATGTTTAAGCTCAGATTTTTCATCTAATAGATCAAAAATACGTCTGCCAGCAGCTATGCCCCGTTGAATATGACCAAGAGATCTGGAAATCATTTTAATCGGTATAAGTGTCTGAGAACAAATAATGATGTAAGCAATAAAAGTACTAGGGGTAAGCATACTACGATCCAAAAGAATTAAATGGCCACCATAGGCTAGTATAATCGAAACTGCTACCACACTTAATGTGGCAGATATAGGTGCAATCATATAGGATTTCTTAGCTACAGCCCTATTGGTGCGGGCATATAACTTGCTTTCTGCTTTAAAATGATCAACAGCATATTGCTGAGCACCAAATATTTTAATGATGCGAATGCCACCGACGCTTTCTTCAATCAAGTTCATTAACTGGCCCAAGGACTTTTGCGTTTGGTCTGTCCACTTACGAAGCGATTGTATAATCTCAGCTATGGCCCATCCAACAATGGGTAAGAATAACAAAGTGAAAAGACTAAGCTTGGGGGAGATATAAAATAAAACAAAAATGTAAGCAAAAAGCTGGGTAGGTTCTTTTAAAAAGATACGCAAAATATCGGCAACTGCGTGTTCAATTTCTTGAATATCAACCGTAATACGTGATATTAGATCTCCTTTCTTTTTATCTGTAAAATACTGTACAGGCAGATCTAAGCTGCTTTTAAAGAGGGCCAAACGTAGGTTGTGGACTAGATTGATGCGGACTTTAGCCATGGTCACATCTGCTATATACCTAAAGAATCCATGAATGGCATTAGATAACATAAATAAAAATGCCAATAAACAGAGTGCGGTTATTTTACCGTGATGGACAATGATTTTTATAAAATAATAATTGAACAAGCTGGTAAGATAACCAATATCCATGCGCGATTTTGGCATTACTTGCTTTTCCAGTAGCAAGCTGTTCAACTCTTCTTGGTTGAAGAGAACCTTAAGCAAAGGAATCACCAAGCCATAGGTAGCTAATCCGAAAAAAATGGATAATAGCATTGCCAAAAAATAATAACAAGAACACTTTTTTAAAGGCCCTGCGTAAGCTAAAATCCTAGAATAAATGCGCATGGAGAGTATCTGTTCAGAACATTGGTGAATAAGGTATTACGATGGACATTGAGTGATCAACCATCGAAAAAAAGATCACTAGCTATTTTATCGGCTAGCAATTTACCACTATTTGTCAAATATAATGTATGGCCTACCCAATAAGCGAATCCCCATAGGATAATTTTTTCTAGATAATCCTTTTCTATCACCATAAGATCAATGGCATAGTTTTCATAAATCCAATCAAAGTCACATCCCCAGCAGGTTCTAATACTGGTCATGATATATTCATTTACATGATTGGCTATGGTTAAGGTTTCTTCTGTAGCAGGTAACTGACCACTTTGAATGGCCTTGACATAGCCTGCATTATGGGAAACATTCCAGTGTCTTTGAGATCCATTATAGGCGTGTGCACCAGGCCCTATACCTATATATGGACCTGATTTCCAATAATTTGTATTGTGTCTAGCATATTTTCCTGGCTTGCAAAAATTAGAAATTTCATAGTGCAAGTAACCTTGTTGGTAACAAGTTTCTATAGTTAATGCAAACTGTTCTGCTATTGAGGATTCATCTATTTCCATCATACTGCCTTGTTGATGCCAATATCCAAATACTGTTTTGGGTTTAATAGTCAAACAATAGGCAGAGATATGCGCTGGCTGTAGCGATAGTGCTTGGGTTAAATCTTTATGCCAATCTAACATAGTGGTACCAGGAATGGCATACATGAGGTCTATACTTAGGTTACTAAAGCCAGCAGCACGCGCCCAAACTACACTTCTTTCTGCCATAACACTTGTATGGGCTCTATTCATATAACGAAGGGCCTGATCATTAAAGGACTGTATGCCTATGCTAAGTCTGTTCACACCGATATGGCGCCATCCTTGCAATTTTTCAGGCGTTACGTCATCAGGGTTAACCTCTAAAGTGATTTCTGCTCCTGGTGCTATGGGAAAGCATCGGACTACTTGATTGAATAGCCTATCTATCTCTGAAAGGGTCAATAAAGAGGGTGTACCGCCACCAAAATAAATACTGGTAATGGGGATACCTTTCAAATAATCCTGACGTAGTGCCAATTCTTGAATCATACTATCCACTACCAAGGATTTACCTTTCAAGTTGGTACTAAAGTGAAAGTCACAATAATGACAAGCTTGCTTGCAAAATGGAATATGCAGATAAATACCTGCATGACTTTTGGGTGGTTCTTTGATCAAAGGTATCTGATAGGTATGGAACAAATTGCTAATGCGATGTGCATATTATATTTTGATGATGAATAAAAAAAAAGATAAATATGTATAGATACAATTGGAATTTTTTTCTAAAATAGCTACTTTTTATTAATCATTTTACATTGGCAGTCAGTAAAAAGTTTATTTTTCTGGCTCCTAGTGGTTACTTATAGCTTTTACAGCTACTATGCAATTTAAAGATTAAGTCTAAAAAGCCAAAATGGATTTGTAAAAATCTGTATCTAATTGATAACAAGGAGATATTAATTGCACTAAATTAAAGTATATAAATTTATGCTAAAACATTTAAAAAAAGGATCCAAACTGACTTTATATAGTGGGTTGCTCATCCACCTAGTTGGGTGTAATGCAAACCAAATAAGCATGAGCGTGGGTATGAAAAAAAACGATTTTATCAAAACTACGCAAAAGGATAAAATATGTAAGCCTATACTTAATAAGATTAGGAAGACTACGACTAATAATTATGATATTCAAATTTTGAATTTTTCGAAACAGATAGAACTGCAAAATGAAATACGTAAAAGATTGTGTAATCTTGTCCCGCTTATTCAACATAATCCTGCTTTTAACCAAAAGCTTTCAGAAGAAGCTTACAACCTATCAAATACAAATAGAAATACAAGGAAATGGTTAATGCCAAATATATATAATCAACCAATCCTAAAATTGCTTTACACCCATGCACATCTCCTTGATCAAAATAATTTGGTAGCACGAACCATATATCATATATGTATAGGCTATCATATCATTTGTGAACGACAGGCTAGTCCTAAGTGTTTATCAGATTGGAGGGCCAATCACATTGATCTTATGCAAGCGCTACAAACACAATGTGAGACCGTTGTACAGTCGGAGTATTTAATCGTTAAAAGCGCTAATGTACAAAAAGACGCTTCAAGCGTACTATCTGCCTCAAAACATGTTCGTGCACCAATATGGTATCCTCCATACATTCAGGATCCTGATAGGGTTACCCACAAAAGAAAAAGGGAAGTCTAATCTCAGATGAGGCCGTTGTGATAGGTTGCTAGTATAATTGTTTCCGTTCACCACTATTGGCTTATGCTAGAAAAAA